>DATCDL010000139.1:0-4752 GCA_036510715.1 Acidobacteriaceae bacterium | reverse complement strand
AGGAAACTCAAGGAAGCAGAAGATCCCGCCAAATACAGGAGAAGCCAATGACGCAGAACTCGGACTCAAATCCAGAGGATCTCCACACCAAGGCGGCCTATGCACATGCAGCCGCTGCCCACGGATATAGCGCCGGCGACTATGCGTCGGACCAGGAACTGGCCAGGAAGGCTTTTGGGTACTCCGTCTAAGCCTTAAAGCAAACGGAAGAGATCGCGAAGGGCGCGCGCCAATCCATTCAAGTTTAGGCGCAAGTTTGGGCCACACGCACTTCGGTGAATCGTCGATTTGGAATTACTCGGCGCAATCAAACGAGAGACACAATCCGGGGATGCCGGAGCGAAACGGAACGCAAGATGGTGATCATTCTCATTATTGTTCTGCTGCTGGTCTTTGGCGGTGGCGGAGGTTATTACGGCTACAGCAGGTGGGGCTCACGCGGAGGCGCGGGCATAGGGCTTGGCACAGTGCTTCTCATCTTGCTGGTTTGCTATCTACTGGGACTCTTCTGAAAGAGTGATCTGCGGCCCCGGCTCGCTGCCGGGAGATTGGCAATAGTACGGAAATCAGGGGAGCATGTGCGTCAGGCGGGCCATGAAGCCACTGCGCGGAGGCATGAGATGTCGGTCCAAATCGGCAATGCGCTGGCGTTGATGAGTTGGGATGATACAAGGGCATTTCTCGCAGATTTCAAGGGCAGTCGGGCGGTGTGGTTCTTTGTCGGGTTCTTATTGGCCATTTTGGCGCTTTCCAAGGTGGCGATGGAGGCAGCGCTGGTTTTACATACCGCACACAGGCCGCACTCCCACACGGGATGGTCCGCAGAAGGCCCGAAATCAAAGATTGCGGAGTCGCCTGCCGATGGGATGCTGGAATGAACGTCGCCGGCACGCAGGCTCCAGCGGGCGTATGCTTAGATCAGCAGCTCGTTTCTCCCTTCTCGCCTTCGGCATTCCTGGCTTCGCTCCAGACGAGCATCTTCCGACTACGCAACCGACCGACTGGATCCGCCATGAGCCTCGTCAAGGGCAGCGACGTGAACAATCACCCGTCTCTTAAATTCCGCACGAAGATACAGTTGTGCGCGCCTCAAAGCCAGCCCGATGCCACCGGCTTTTCCGAGGCTGAATCCGACACAAACAAAGCAAACGTAGCGGGTTTTGCGACTGACTTCGTTGCGGAACATTCTTTACCCGGCGTTGCCGGACCAACCGATCATTTACCGGGTTCCTTCCACCCCGAGGTCCCGAAAGTGTCGAAAAGCGCGCCAGCGTGAAGCCACACTCCGTCTTCCTGCGCAACGATTGCATTTTGCCCGATCGCCTGGATCCCCTCAGGAAGCCGGTCGGCGATCGCTGGACTCTCGTGGAAGAGATCATCGCGCCGGTTTTCGATACGATGATTCGCCAAAAGGGATGGCACTTCGAGTGGGTGGACCAGCCCTGCCGGCGAAATGGCTACGGGTTCAATGAGGAAGATGCAGCCCAGCGCGCCTTGGAGGGCACCCTGAATCGAGTGGCGGCGCGATTCAACGCCGCGGAGTTGATTGACGTTCAGCTGAAAAAGGTTTTGGGCTTCCACATCGCCAACGTTACGGTGCAGCCCCGCCAGATCCAGCAATTTACATGGCTGGAAATTGCACAAGACTGGCATCAATTGGCAGTGCCTGCTCGATAGGCCGGCTGTCGCAGTGCATGTGTGCGGGATATTGCATCATACCTACACATCCACGCGGATATGGTGCAGAGCGCACCTCGAGAGATGATCGAATCGGCCGGGATCGAATCAAAGATTGAAAAGAGGTTAGAATGCCTTTCCCCGAGATGAACGGTTCCGAGACGCAGAATGAAAAAAACGGAATGTCAGCTTCTTTGCCTATCGCGTTGAAGGCCAGCCGGCTGCCGCTGCCGACCCGCATTGCGATGGTCGGAAATTATCTGCCGCGGGAGTGCGGCATTGCCACTTTTACGACCGACCTATGCAACGCGCTCGCCGAGGAATACGGAGAAGGGCGCGTGTTTGCGATTCCGGTTAACGATCCCGATTCCAGTTACGATTATCCGGAGCGAGTTCGCCTGGAGCTGACACAGGAGGATATTGCCTCCTATGAGCGGGCAGCCGATTTCCTGAACTTCAACAGCAACGATCTCGTCTGCCTGCAACATGAATACGGTATCTACGGCGGCGCCGCGGGCCGCTACATTCTGGCGATGCTGCGCAGATTGAAAATGCCGCTGGTCACCACTTTGCACACTGTTCTGCGCGAACCGGACACCAATCAACGCATCGTGCTTGAGGAAATCGCGCAGCTCTCAGATCGCCTGATCGTGATGACCGAACTGGCGGCCCAACTGTTGCGTGAGGTGTATGCGGTTCCAGCGGGAAAGATCGATGTGATCCCGCACGGCGTGCGCGACATGCCGTTTATGGACCCAAACTACTTCAAGGACAAGTTTGCCACAGAGGGCAAATCCGTACTGCTTACATTCGGCTTGCTCTCTCCAAACAAGGGAATCGAAAACGTGATTCGCGCGCTGCCGGCGATTCTGGCCCGGCATCCGAACGTGGTGTATATCGTCTCTGGAGTCACGCATCCTCACATTCGGCGGCGCGAAGGCGAGCGCTATCGCGAGGGGTTGCAGGCGCTGGCCGCTGAGCTTGGCGTTTCTTCCCATTTAATTCTGAACAATCGCTTCGTGAGTGCTGAAGAACTGGTTGAGCATGTTGGCGCCGCTGACATCTACATCACTCCATACCGTCAGGAAGCGCAGGTTGTCTCCGGCACGTTGGCGATTGCGCTTGGGGCCGGCAAGGCGATCGTCTCCACGCCCTACTGGCACGCCAAGGAACTGCTCGCGGACCAGAGAGGCGTGATCGTCCCGTTTGACAATCCGGATGCTATCGCGGAATCGGTTGTTGCATTGCTCGAGAACGACGCGGAACGCCATGCCATGCGCAAGAGAGCCTATCTGTATTCGCGCGGAACAACCTGGCCCAAGACCGCCCGCGCCTACATGGCGACATTCCAGCGGGCTCGCTTCGAGCGGTCCCAGCAGCCCAGAGCCACTCATCCGAACGATGCCTCGGTCGAGCTGATCGATCCAATGAATCACCTGCCGGTCCCGAATACACGTCATCTGTACACCATGACTGACGACACGGGCATGTTGCAGCACGCAATCTTCTCTGTTCCCAATACCCGGGAAGGCTATACCACCGACGACAACGCGCGATCGCTGATTGTGTCCACCCTTCTGGATGAAGGTGCCGGGCGCGGGCACGGCGAGGACAATCTCAGCCTTTCTCGCCGCTACCTCGCTTTTCTCTGGCTTGCTTTTGATTCCGATACGGGACGTTTCAGAAATTTTCTCGGCTACGACCGCATGTGGCTTGAAGACATCGGTTCTGAGGACAGCCATGGCCGCGCGTTGTGGGCATTGGGATCGGTGCTCGGCTGTTCACAGAATCCCGGCTTGCGCGGCGCCGCGGGCAGACTCTTTGAGGCTGCCGTGCCTGCCGTTTTGAAATTCAGCAGCCCACGCGCATGGGCGTTCAGTATTATCGGCATGCAGGCCTATCTCGACTGGTTTCCGGGCGACCGGGCGATCCAGGGCGCGCGCAACATGCTCGCCAATCGCCTTCTCGATGTGTACGAACGCAGCCGCTCCGAATCCTGGCATTGGTTCGAACAAAGTCTTTCGTACTCCAATGCCCGTCTGTCGCAAGCGCTTATTCTGGCTGGCGGCCGCAGCAACAATCGCAAGATGATCGCCGCGGGAATCGAGTCGTTGCAATGGCTCGCAGCGGCCCAGCATTGCGGAGACCCGGAGACCTTTGTGCCCATCGGCTCCAGCGAATGTTTCAGCCATGGCGGCGAGAAGCCCCGCTTCGACCAACAGCCCGTCGAAGCCTGCGCCACTATCTCTGCTTGCCTTGAGGCATACAAGCTAACCAACGAAGTGCGCTGGCGCGACGAAGCCCATTGCGCCTTCAGGTGGTTCCTGGGGAAAAACGATCTGCAGGCGCCGCTTTACGATGCCGCGACCGGCGGCTGCAAAGATGGCCTTCATCCGGATCGCGTGAATGAAAATCAGGGAGCGGAATCAACCCTCTCGTTCCTTATGGCGCTGCTTGAAATGCAGCGAGCTAAAGTGACCCAACCAGAACAAAAAATGCAACAGGAAATGAGTCTCTCCTTTTGAACCCACTTACTCCTCCCGTGGAAATGCCCGAACCAATCGCTTTAGAACAGTCGACGCCGGAAGCATGCACTGGCCTTCCTTTACTCACGCGCTATTCCGGCAATCCAGTTCTCAGCGGACAGGATTGGCCGTATCCCGTTAACAGCGTCTTCAACGCGGGGGCCGTCCGTCTATCCGACGGAGACACGTTATTGCTTTGCCGCGTGGAGGATCGCAGTGGCCTGTCGCACCTTTGTGCGGCACGCTCAGAGAATGGAATCAACGGATGGCGCATTGACGCTCAACCGACGTTGATAGCCAATCCTCAAGAATTCCCGGAAGAAATCTGGGGGATTGAAGATCCACGCATCACTTATGTTCCCGAACTCGAACAATATGCCGTGGCGTATACCTCGTTTGCGCGCGGCGGCCCGGGAGTTTCACTGGCGCTCACCAAAGACTTTCGCAGCTTTGAGCGGTTGGGCGTAATCATGCAGCCCGAAGATAAGGACGCTGCTCTGCTGCCACGAAAGATCGGCGGTTACTGGGCCATGATCCATCGGCCCATGAC
>DATCDL010000138.1:0-2292 GCA_036510715.1 Acidobacteriaceae bacterium | reverse complement strand
GAGCAGAAAACCACCTCCCGCTCGCCGCGTTCCACCGTCGGAACCATCACTGAAATCTACGACTACCTGCGACTCCTCTACGCCTCCGTCGGCCAGCCGCACTGCCCCAACTGCCACCGCCCCATCTCGCGTCAATCCGCGGAGCAGATCGTCGCGCAAATCGTCGAGCGCAATCGCACCGACTCGCCCGGCGAACGCATCACCGTGATGGCCCCCGTCGTGCGCGGCCGCAAGGGAGAGTTCCGCGAGGAGATCGACGCTCTCGACAAGAAGGGCTACCGTGTCCGCATCGACGGCGAAATGGCCGAAGTCGAAGAGGGGATGCGGCTCGAAAAGCGCAAGAACCACACCCTCGAGGCCATCGTCGATCGCATCATCCTCAAGCCCATGCCGGGCGAAACCGATGCCGATGGAAGATCGGTATTTGATACCCGCCGCCTCACCACCGCTGTAACCACGGCGCTGCAGCTCGCAAACGGCCTCGTTCTCATCGGCCTCCAGGCAGGCAACGGCAAGACCAGCGAGACGCTCTTCAGCTCCTCGATGGCCTGCCCCGATTGCGGCATCAACGTGCCCAAGTTGGAGCCCCGCAGCTTCAGTTTCAACTCCACCTATGGAGCCTGCCCCGAGTGCCACGGCCTCGGCTCGATCTACGATTTTGATCCGTCGAAGACGATCACCGACTGGTCCAAGCCTCTGCTCGACGGAGCCATGGGGCCAGGCTCATCGTCCCAGTATCTGCAGCGGCTGATCAAGCTGGCAGCGGACAAATACAAGATCAATCTCAAGCAGCCGTTCGCCGATCTCACCAAGACGGAGCAGGACCTTCTGCTCTATGGTCCGCCGCGCAACGAGGTTGGCCGCACCGGCTTCCACGGCATTCTCAACTGGCTGCGCGACACCCTCGAAGACACCAAGTCCGAGGGCTATCGCGAGTACATGATGCAATTCATGTCCGCGACCGAGTGCCCGCGCTGCCACGGCCGCCGCCTGCGTCCGGAGTCGCTCGCCGTAACCATCCCTCTCGCCATCGCGCCCCCCAGAAACGCTGTCATCCTGAGCGAAGGGCGCAGCCCGAAGTCGAAGGACCCCGAAGCTGATCGCCCAGCCGCGGCATCTCGGACCTTTTCAACCACGGAGCCCGTCACCCGCGACGCCAGCATCGCAGACTTCACGGCGCTCTCGCTGGAGCGCGCTCTGCTGGGCGCACGCTCCATGCAATTCAGCGGCCGGGAACGATTGATCGCCGATCGCCTGCAGCGCGAAATCATCGAACGCCTGGAATTCCTCAACGCCGTCGGCCTCGGCTACCTCTCGCTGAATCGCAGCGCAGCGACCCTCTCCGGCGGTGAGGGCCAGCGCATCCGCCTCGCCACGCAGATCGGCTCCCGCCTCCGCGGCGTCCTCTACGTCCTCGACGAACCGTCCATCGGTCTGCACCAGCGCGACAACCAGCGCCTCATCTCCGCTCTCGAAGACCTGCGCGACCTCGGCAACACCGTCCTCGTCGTCGAACACGATGAGGACACCATTCGCAAGGCCGACTACGTGCTCGACCTCGGCCCCGGCGCGGGCAAGAACGGTGGCCGGATCATGGCCTCCGGCACCCCCGCGGAGATCATGGCGAATCCGAATTCCGTAACCGGCCAGTATCTCGCCGGCCACATCGACATCGTCACCCGACCCACTCCCGGCAAGGCTCCACGCCCCCTCACAGGCCGTTGGCTCTCCGTCCAGGATGCCACGTCGCACAACCTCCAGAACGTCACCGCGCACTTTCCCCTCAGCGTCATGACGGTCGTCTCCGGAGTCAGCGGCTCGGGCAAAAGCACTCTCGTCAACGACATCCTCTATCGCTCTCTCGCCAAGGAGCTCTACGGCTCGCGCGAAGATCCCGGAGCCCACAAGGCCATCCACGGCGCCGACCAACTCGACAAGGTCATCCAGATCGACCAGTCCCCTATCGGCCGCACGCCGCGCTCCAACCCCGCCACCTACACCGGAGTCTTCACCGCCATCCGCGACCTCTTCGCCATGCTTCCCGACTCGCGCGAGCGAGGCTACAAACCCGGCCGCTTCAGCTTCAACGTGCAGGGAGGCCGCTGCGAAGCCTGCCAGGGCGAAGGCCAGCGCCGTATCGAGATGAACTTCCTCCCCGACGTTTACGTCCTCTGCGAAATCTGCAATGGCCGCCGCTACAACCAGGAAACCCTCGCCGTAAAATTCAACGGCTACTCGATTGCCGACATCCTCGACCTGCCCATCGAAGACGCCGTCCCCATCCTCAAAGAC
>DATCDL010000137.1:0-10428 GCA_036510715.1 Acidobacteriaceae bacterium | reverse complement strand
CCAGTTTTGTGACCAGCCATTCTTATAATTGGGAGTAAAGATGTTGTCGAGGCTTTGAGGCAAGCTGAACGCTGTGCTTTTGGTTGGCGAAATGCTAAAGAATGACTGAGGAGTGGGGAACGGAGAGACGCCTGCCGTGGGACCGTAGACGGACCAGGGATTATCAATAGGAATCGCCAGGCTCGTAACTCCCGCACTGGTGTTGGTAAAGCTGTATTGAGGCAGGAAGGGCGCCGGCTTGCCGTAGCCGAACCAGTAGAACGGTTGGGTGAATCTGCCTGCAGCCAACCGAATCGAAGTGTTGGGCATGAATTTAGGCTGCCAGGCGATTCCGACGCGCGGGCTTATACGATCGTTTTGCTGCGGCACTCCGCCGGGCGCAACCCCAGGATCTCCCGGATACACCAAGCCTGCAGGGGCATTCGGAAAGACCGTGCTCTGTTCGCCCGGTATGAATTCGGCAACATCCTTTGTCGGGTTGCTGTTTGGAGAGGTAAAGGGCTCCCAGCGAACGCCGAGAGTAACGGTCAGGTTCGGCTTCAATTTAATCTCGTCCTGGCCGTATGCCGCCCAGGAGTTCCCGGTGAAATTGTAACTCTGTGGCGCGTATTGACTGAAAGACGACATATCACCAAACAAGATGTCAGAGAACGCGTCGCCGGTGATTGCTCCGCCGAAGCCTATTGGAGGATCCGCTCCCCAGGACGCATACTCGTTGTAGTACTGCGTCAACAGGCTGACGCCGGCCACAATCAGGTTCTTTCCCTTGCTCAGGGACACATCGTCACCTAAGTCAAAGTTGTGACGAAAGACGTGGACATTTTGCTCGACCCAATATGGGCCGCTGCTCCCCCATGCCTGAAGCACAGTTATTTGGTCGTCAGGAGTTACCATCTGAGAGCCGAGATCTTTCCAGCCCTTGTCAATGCCGGTGACGGAACTGGCGTTCGTTTGGTCGTAGCCTAACTTAAAGATATTCACGAGCGTAGGGGTGGGAGTGAAAGTCCAGGTTCCGCCATAGTTTTGGTTTTTCGCAATCGAGCCTTCGCCAGTTGCCAGCCAATTTGCGTCGTCCATTGAGGCAGGCTGGTTATAACTGTCGATAAAGACCCGGCCCATGATGTGATTCTTGTTGTTTGAGCCTGGGGTCCAATCGTACCGGACAGTAGCCTCCTTGCCGTTCTGAAGCTGCGGCGCGCCGGCGACGTAAACCAGTCCGTTGCCGGTGGTCGTTCCAAACGGAAGGTGAGCCATAAGATTTTTTGCAACCGGATCGACAACATGGCTCCATGGCACCCCTGCAAGCAGGAATTTTGGATCGGCTGAAACATTGTTGCCCGAAATGGGCTTTCCAACAGGGTTACCGCCAGTGGTACCGCCCATAGCGCAAGGACCGGAGCCATTATTGCCAGGATCGGGGTTCGTCGCGCTGCAGCCCAGCGCTGCCAAAAACGCGTTTGCGTTGGTGCCTGCACCTGGGCCATACTGAGTGGCCCAAACCGCGGGATAGTACAGTTGTGGAAGGCTGGAACTGATCACTCCAGTGAAATCACCGCCGTTTACCATGGCGCTGGTGGGCGAATAATTTTGAGCGCCGGCTTCTGCCAGGCTCGCCTTGGTGATTTGGAAGTTGCCAAAGATGAAGTGCCTGTCTTTTACGATCGGCCCCCCGGCAGACATGCCGTATTGCTCTCGGCTGTATCCGTCCTTGGCCTTTGAAAAGTAATCCTTTGCGTTGAAGTACTGGTTTCGGGCAAACAGGAATGTATCGCCATGCCAGGTGTTGGTTCCTGACTTAGTGACCACGCTGACCACCGCGGTAGACCCGCCACCATATTGGGGCGAGAAGTTGTTGGTCAAGACGTTAAACTCTTGCGTGGAATCTGCGTTGGGGAACGGGTTCGATACAGCCAGGTAACTATCCATGTTGTAGATGCCGTCCAACTGGTAGTAAACCCCCCCATTCTTGCTGGCGTCGATCGAGGCTCCGATCTCACCGGGCAGACCATTGCTGCCGGCGGTGAGGAACAAGCTCGTCCTCGTGTTCGAATTTACAGCGCCAGGAACAATGTAGGTAAGATCGCCGGGATCGCGTCCATTCAGAGGAAGCTCCTCAACGGAAGTGCTATCTACCACTTCGCTGAGGGACGTCGATTCGGTGTCGATCATTTGCTGGCCGGTGGATACCGTTACGGTCTCTGCCACTTGACCGACGGCAATCGTAATGTTCACCCCGGCGACCTGATCGGCAGTCAGGATAATGCCGGACTGCGTTGTGGTCTTGAAGCCCGGATGGGAGACCGTAACCGAGTAATGCCCGGTCTCCAAATAGGGCGCTGAGTAGACGCCGCTGCCGTTGGTGACGAGTTCTCTCTTGGTTCCCGTGTCGTTGTCGGTGACCGTGACGGTTGCGCCGCTCACCACGGCCCCAGCTGCGTCTGTGACGGATCCGTTGATGGTCGCAGTGCCGGCCTCTTGGGCGTAGCTCGGCTGCACCAGAGCAACAAAAACGGCGGCGATCACCAGCACCACCAACTTGGCGAGAAGCGGGAAAGTCCGCTTCGGATAATTCTGATTCGCTTTAAACACGGTCTGCCTCCCATTTCAATTGTTCAACTGAAATCTCACGTAAACGATCTCGAAAGCGCATTCGTCCAGCGCTTACTTAAACGCTAACGAAAGGTTGACGGAACCGTAATATATTCGCTTCATCTTTGTCAATCAAAAATTCGAGCTTTTTCTAAGACGGGAACAAGAGGCGAATTGATTGCTTGGCCGGCAACATGTGAGTCAAATAGAAATCGATTTGCTAAACTTGCGAGACACCGGTGCCGCACCTCCAGAAGTGCCAATGGACGAGAGTTTCCCACATGAGACCATCCTCATTTCCAGCTATATCTGCCGATTCATGGCTATTTCTGGCGAGATTGACCCGGGGCAATCATGACTCCAGGCAACTCTCGCCAGGTAGCAAGCGATCACGGAATCTGCTGCCGGTTCGTACTTGTGCGAAGGTCATGTGAGCCCAAGGATCTCATCGCTACATGGGACTTGAAGGTCAGGTTTGCCATCTCGATCCAAAACAGCAGTACTTTGCAGCTCCCTTGACGGATAAAGTAAACGTCAACTATTGTAGGTGTGATGCGGAGGCGAAGTCGCCCGTTTGACTTCGAGTTTGTCCGGCTTCGCGCTTGGTAGATTGAATATTCGTACTTTTGAATCCTTGGATCCGCTAATTTGGATCCGCTAATTGTGTGCAAGACACCGGTCCTAAATCCTCTCGGCAGCGATCGGTATTCTAAGTGGCGCCAGCTCTGGACGCACCTGAGGTTATTCCGCATGAGGCAACTGAGGCTACTTCCTTTCCCCATCAAAGTCATGTTGGCGGCAGCTTTCGGCATAGGTTCGGCCATCCTGATTGGCGGAGCCACCCTGCTGCCATCAACCGGCGAGCAGCAAGCTCAGACAGCCGTCCCGCCGACCGGGCTCACTATCGACTACCCGTTCAACGGCTCGGTCTTTCCTCCTGAGATCACTTCGCCCACATTTCTTTGGCACGATCCCAGCCAGACCGCACAACGCTGGGTCGTTGAGGTCTCGTTTCGAAAGCGCTCCAACGATATGCGGATCGAGGCGGCGGGTGAGCATCTGCAATTTGGAGAGATCGACCCGGCAGCAGGTCAGCCCGAACCAATGACTCCGGAACAGGCGTCCACCAGAACCTGGAAACCGGACTCGGCAACATGGGCAAAAATCAAACAGGAGTCCGTCAACTCGGCCGCAACCATCACGATCAGCGGGTTTGCCGATGGCAATTCCACCTCTCCTGTTTCGCAAGGCGCGGTAACCATTTCCACGTCGTCGGACCCGGTGGGTGCTCCCATTTTCTATCGCGATGTGCCGCTGATGACAGCGGGCCGCGTCGAAAACGGTTCCATTACGCCGTTGCCGGTATCCGCCCTTCCCCTCATTAAATGGCGGGTGCGGGACATTTCCCAGCCCCAGAGCCGAGTGGTCATGGAGAATCTCCACACTTGCGCCAACTGCCATTCGTTTTCCTTCGACGGCAAGACGATGGGCCTCGACATGGACGGGCCGCGCAACGACAAGGGCTTGTACGCCCTCGCTCCCCTGGCCAAGTACATGACGATTCGCAACCAGGACGTCATCCGCTGGAGTTCCTTCCAGGAGGACCTTGGGGAGAAGAGCACCGACCCCAACCTGAAACGTTTCGGGTTCATGTCGCAAGTTTCTCCAGATGGCCAGTATGTGGTGACCTCGATCGGGCCTCCCGATTTAGGGAACACGCACCAAAGCCAAAATCCCGGCTTCGCACCAGGGCTCTCTGACCGCCTTTTCAATGCGAACTATAACCATCTGGGCTTTAACCAGGTTTTTTACCCGACCCGGGGCATCCTCGCTTGGTACGACCGAAAGGCAAAGAAGTTGAAGCCTCTTCCGGGCGCGGACGATCCGCGGTTCGTGCAGACTAGCGCGTTCTGGTCGCCGGATGGAAAGTACTTGATCTTCAGCCGCGCCCTAGCTCGCGATCCGTATCCGCCGGGCTTTGAGAAGCCCGAATATGCCAACGATCCAAGGGAAACACAGATCCAATACAACCTTTACAAGATTCCCTTCAACGACGGCCGGGGTGGCGAGGCGGAGCCCGTCATCGGGGCTTCGAATAACGGCATGAGCAACGATTTTCCGAAGGTCTCACCCGATGGCCGTTGGATCGTGTTCGTGGAAAACCACAATGGGTTGCTGATGCGCCCGGACAGCAAGCTGTACATGGTGCCTTTCTCGGGTGGCAACGCCCGGCTAATGAAATGCAACCTGTCGCTGATGAATTCGTGGCACAGCTTTTCACCGAATGGGCGGTGGCTGGCTTTTTCGTCGAAAGGGCGCTCCATTTACACGCAGTTGATGCTGACGCACATCGACGCCGACGGCAACGACACGCCAGCAATTCTGGTAGAGAACTCAAAGGCCGCCAATCGCGCCGTGAATATCCCCGAGTTCATCAATATCCCGCCCGACGGACTGGCGCGGATTGACCCAGAAGCGGCCGAGGTCTACCGCGTGGCCGACAGCGGCTTCGATTTAATGGGAAAGGGTCAGATGGCCGAAGCAGTTCCGGATTGGCGCAGGGCCGTGCAAATGGATCCCAACGATGCTGACTGGCATTTCAACCTTGCCGTATCGCTATGGGCCACCAAGCAGGAGCCAGAAGCCGTGGAAGAGTTCGGCAAGACATGCGATATTGAGCCCGCTGAGTCGAAATGGTTTGGTCACCTCGCGGCGTCGCTGTCGAAAACCGACGATCTCGACGGAGCCGTGGTCAAAATGGATATTGCCTGCTACCGGAAATCGCTCTCGCTGGATCCTTCCAACGCAAAATCAGAAGCGGCATTGGGGGTAGCGCTGTTCCGCGATGGAGAAGCTGATGAGGGCTACCAGCACCTCCAGAAAGCGGTTGAGATGGATCCCGGCTTTGCCGATGGCCACAATGAGCTTGCGACAGCGCTGGCAAAGATGGGACGAGTGGATGATGCGGTGGCAGAAGTGCAAAAGGCGATCGCCCTCTCTCCCTCCTCCGCGGAATATCGCTACAATCTCGGATTTGCTTTAGAACTCCGCGGAGATTTGACCGGCGCAGTGGAAACTTTCGAGAAATCTGTAGAGCTTAGCCAAGGCAAGGACGTGCGTTGCCTCGCAGCGCTGGCAGATGCCTATGATAAGGCAGGCCGATTCCCGGACGCCATACGAGCCGCACGTCAGGCAGTCGATCTGGCCGTCGAGAAACAGGACAAGAAACGCGAGCAGGACTTAAGGGATGCACTCGAGCGCTACGAGAGCGACAGCGCGAAAACTCAGCCCTAGTGTGTAGCTGAACCGGTCCCGCCGCCTCGACAAAGATTGCAAACTGAGGAACACCTCGGCGATAATCATCGTCTTTATCGCGTTCGCTCATCGATCACTGCACCGTGCCGCTAAGCATTTGGGCCGGTCCTTACTTCGCCAAGAGATCCTCTTTAGCCAGAAAATCGTTAATCGCCGATTCGGTGTTGCCAATCTTGAGGGCGTCGGGCCAGTCCGCATTCCAAATCAAATACCCGCCGGGCAGCGTCAAGTATTCTGTGCCGGCTGCCGCGGCGCTGGTGGCGGTCACCATCCAGGCGTTGCTCTCGAAAAAATAAAGAGGAGCGTTTTCGTTCCCCGGGTGCGGGTTGCGAATGTCGGAAACGCTCTGCAGGGCGTGCAAAAGCGCGAAGGTGAGCGCCAGATCGGGGAGCCGGTCGCGGTTGAAGGTGCAGATATAAAGCACGCCATCGGGAGAATCTACTGTGCCCCGTGCGAAGGCTGCGGCCTCATTTATGGTTCCGTAGCGGATGGTGACGCCGTTCTGCTCCTTGTCTTTGGGCAGCAGCGCCACGTCAGCCTTAATCTGGTCGACGGTAGGGCTCGGCGCCAGGCCGGCGACCAGTTTCTGCGAGGTCGCGATCGGGTCAAGGGAACGCTGTGCCTGGTCCGATCCCTCAGAGAACCCCTGCGTGGTGGCCATGTCACGCCACATATCGCTTTCCCCCGTGCTATTGGGCTGCGCCTTCTTAATGGCCGCATCGGAGGCCGAGTAGTTGATCTCTTCGGGCGTCACGTCCGCGACCGATTCCAGAATCAGTCGCGCCGGATAGGCATTGAGATTGCCGAAACCATCGAGGCCTATGATTTTGCCGCTGCCATCGCGCTGCACCCCCGCTGTAGCGACCGCATCCAGACGGCCCACCAGCGTAGCCTGCACCCGGTAGCGCGGGCAGCCGAGACACACGCCGCCGCTCTGGTCGTGGCGCTGCGAGAGTAGCATATCGAACTGCTTGAATTCTTTGTCGCGGGTGAGAGGGACGGCGGTGTGCGCCTCGGGCGCAACTTTGCCGGCAAAATCATGAGCCGGCTCCAGCTCAACTGTCGCGGCGGGGCCGGACTTGGCCTTGGTGCCGCTCGGATAGGCCAGCCAGATTCCGTTGACGTTTTCGCCGCAGTCGCCGTCGTTGACTACGAACTGATCGAAGTCCGTGACCACCGTGCCCTTGATACGCACCGTCTTCCCATCGAAGCTGGCGGTGTTTTTGAGCACGGCGCACACCGTGGTGTCGATCGCCTGCGCATAGAGCCCGCAGGTGGCGACGCAATTGAACAGTATCAATGCAAAAAGCCTTCGCATAATCCTCCTCTGGAGCTGCCGCACCAAGTAGCAGTGTGTCTGTCTTTGATCAAAGGGACTGGTGCTGTGCCGCTGAAGCGCGCACGGAAGTGCCGCGCCAATTCTACTCTGCCTCCCCACGGCCTTCGGTTCCGGCAGTGAAAGGGTCTAGACTCTCTGGTATAAATGGATGCATGGTAATCGGGTTAGGCTTCCTGCCCGCAAACTGAAGGAGCTTTACAAGCTGAAGTGAAAGTTTCCCGGCGCCAAATTCTCCAATTTTCCGGGACGCTCCTGGGCCCCGGCATTCTCGATTTCCTTCGCACGCCAACGTGGCGGTGGCCGAGCTTGCCGATTTTACAGGCCTCGACGGTTCCCTCCCCACCCGGGGAAAGCGCGGCTCCATATGTGCAGTTTGTAGACGTGGCCCGTGAGGCCGGACTCACCGCATCGAATGTCTGGGGTGGCGTCGACCGCAAGAGTTACATCATTGAAGCCAAGGGAAGCGGCATCGCGTTCTTCGACTACGATCAGGACGGCTGGATTGACATTTATCTCACCAATGGAACTCGGCTGAACGAGACCTGGCCCCCAGGCCAAGCGCCGACCACCCAGCTCTATCACAACAACCGCGACGGAACCTTCACCGACGTTACTGCCAAATCCGGCCTCGCCCGCAAAGGCTGGCAAATCGGCGTCTGCGTCGGTGATTTCGATAACGATGGCTGGGATGATTTGTTTTGCACCTTTTGGGGACACAACATCTTATTCCGCAATAACGGCGACGGCACCTTCACCGACGTGACCAAGCGGGCGGGGCTTTGGAAAGATGAGGTTCGCTGGGGATCGGGCTGCACGTGGCTCGACTACGACCGCGACGGTTTCCTCGATCTTTTTGTTGCAAATTACATTTTGTTTGATCCTTCCAAGGTGCCGGCGCCGGGCGAATCGAAGAATTGCCAATACAAGGGCAACCCGGTCATGTGCGGCCCGCGCGGACTCCCCGGGGGAATGAACATCCTTTACCACAACAACGGAGACGGGACGTTTACCGACGTTTCCGAAAAGGCGGGGATTCTCAAGCCTGGACCTCGTTATTCGATTACTGCAGTCTCGTACGATTTCGACAACGACGGATGGCCAGACATTTACGTTGCGGTGGATTCCGAGCCAAGTATCCTGTTTCGCAATAATCACGATGGGACGTTTGCAGATATCGCCGTGATGGCCGGTTGCGGTTACAGTCAGGACGGGAACGAGCAGGCTGGAATGGGCGTGGCCGTCGGGGATTATGATTGCGACGGATGGCTCGACATCTTCAAAACGAATTTCGCCGACGACACATCGAACCTATACCGAAATAATGGAGATGGGACCTTTACCGAAGTGACGTACGCGGCCGGCGTTGGGCTGGACACACAGAACGTGAAATGGGGCTGCGGGTTTGTTGACTATGACAATGATGGGTGGCCGGATATTCTCCAGGTGGATGGCCATGTTTATCCGAACATTGATCAGCAGTCTGTGGGCCAGACGTTTCTGGAACCGCGCATCGTCTATCGCAACCTGGGTAATGGAAAATTCAAGGATGTTTCGAAGGAAATGGGGCCGGGGATTACGGCGCGGCACTCGAGCCGCGGGTGCGCCTTCGGAGATTACGACAATGATGGCGACATCGACGTTGTCGTGAACAATATGAATGAGATTCCCTCGCTGCTGCGAAATGACGGCGGGAATTACAACAATTGGATCAAGGTGAAACTAATCGGAACCAAGTGCAACCGGACGGCGATTGGTGCGCGCATACGCGTCGTGACCGGACAACACTCACAATTGGATGAGGTCCATTCAGGGACCAGCGTGATGTCGCAAAGTGATCTCAGGCTGCACTTCGGGGTCGGCCAGGCGAAGAAGATAGACCGCCTCGAAGTCAAGTGGCCCACTACCCAGAAAATCGAATCTTTCACCGACCTCGATCCCAATCAAATCCTGGTGATCAAGGAAGGATCGGGGATTATCCAGAAGATCTTGCCTAACCCTAAGGCCGCCGCACCACGGCAGCGTCCATAGCTAGCGCCGCGGCGGGCAGCTCATCACTGAAGTAGATCTGCCTCCCACGGACCTAGCGTTACGTCACCTTTGTAGAGGTGACCGGTGATGATCCCCTTTTGCTCACCGGAAATAGGAATCGACTGTTCCTGCTTGGTCGTATTCACATAGAGGGTTCGGCCGTCGACTACCCGTGCGTACACTCCCTCAGGGGTCTTCGGACCCCGATCCACCCCTGCCCTGTCGAAAAGACTATCCAAAAGAGGGCCAATGGCGGATGCTTTCGACCAGGTCGCCAGATATATCGCCTCTCCTTTTCCAAATTTATTCATGGTGACAGCGGGGGTATGGTCCGGCGTGTTAGTGAATCGTGCGAGAACCTCCGCCGTCGAAGGCTCAGGCACCTCGTACTCGTGCGTCCCGGTATCCACCGAGCGGCCGTCCAAATCGTAGTCAAGGGACTGCGGAACAGTGTAGAACGCGCTCGTTCTAATCCCAAACACATCGCTCAACCGTCCGGGCAGAGGCGTATTGAACCAGTTTCCGTGTTCGTCCACCTTGGCCGAAAACGCAGTCATCACGACGGTCCCGCCATCGCGCACATAATCCCGAATCGCGCTGGCGCTAGCGCGGTCCATCACGTAATCAGCCGGCACAACGACGAGCTTGTAGGGTGAGAGGCTGTCATGTCCGATGTCGATAATCGCCGTGTCAAGGTTCGCGGCGAAAAGAGGCGCGAAGGCTCCTTCCACCTGTTCGGTATACGAGGGCTTGAAGTATTGGAGCGTCGTACTGCCGTTCGGATGCGAATCGATGCTGGAATCGAAGGAATAGGCTATCGCTACCTGCGGATGCGTGTAGCGGGGAAATCCGTACTTCGCCAGAACTTTAAATTCCGACGCAATCCGGCCCCATTCGTCCAGCTTCCAGGAAGGCGTACTGTCGTGATCGAGCAGTCCAAAGAGCGCCTGCTCCTCGCCTCCGAGATGCGAGTTGAAAGTCCATGCCAGAAAACCCTGTGCTCCCATCATGAGGCCTAAGTAGGCATACATCCGGCTTTGTCCCTGGGCTCCATAAAAGCCTCCTCCACCCGCCGTAAACTCGTTGAACCAGATCGGAGTGGGCAACGAACCCTTCGTGGTCACGGCGAGGAAAGCGCCACTCACCGGATCGCTCGG
>DATCDL010000136.1:0-4652 GCA_036510715.1 Acidobacteriaceae bacterium | reverse complement strand
CCGCCGTAAAATATCCCATATCCACCGCGCGCGACCAGCTTGGGAGTAAGCTGATAGGCGACTCCGAAGCGTGGCGAGAAATTCGTCATCTGGGATTCTCCAAGACCTGCCTGGCCAGAACAGACAATATCAATTCCATCCGTGGTAGCAGCCGTCCTAAAATCTGCTGACAACGGAGTGTTGCAGCGTTTCTGGGTCAACAAAAACGTCGAATGCCCGTTTGCTCCGGTAGGCATGAAGTTCGATTGGTTGCCCCTGTTCTCAATTAACTGGCCGAAGTATTCGTACCGTAATCCCAGGTTCAGTGTCAGCTTTTGAGTCATCTTGAAGTCATCCTGGAAGTAGCCGGCGTAGTATTCGTGCTTCATGGACGTGTTGGCGATATTTGAGGCGGCAATGGAATCGGCCCCTCCCACATAATCAGCGGCACCCGGAACAGTCCCGGGTATCGGCGTCAAAAGCATCTGAGCAAGTCCCGTATTGCCTCCGCTGGTGGTCGGAACCTCTGTATAGAGCCCGCTGAACGACCACCCCCCTCTGGATGCAAGCGGCTGGAGAATGGCAAAGCCGAGGCGCTCCCATTGGAACCCGGTCTTGAGAGTCTGGCGCCCAATGATTTTGGTCAGATTGTCCGTAATCTCCGATGTGGTGCTTAGTTCGATCGAGGGCAAGTATCCGCTGCTGCCTAAGCTGTTAAGACCTGTGAGGTTGATCGTACCCAAGCCGTCATTCGAATCCCCTTGCGGGATTCCCAGTATGCCGAATTGCGCGGGAATTCCTGACGTGTTGGCATTGGGCTGAGTACGCGTGGCGCTCAAATGGTTGTACCCCAAACGGAACTCATTTACCAATGTCGGTGAGAATATGTGCGTTTCGCTCAAAGCCGAGTTCCAGGATAATGTGTTCTGATATCCGGTAAAGAATGCGCCGCCATCCGCGATCCCCCCGAATGGCCCCGGAATGAAATCTGGATTGTTTACATAACTCACGCGCGCAAAGGCGTTGTCTTTGGAGCTGAAGCTTTGATCAACGCGGACATCGAATTGATTCGTATCATTGTTCACGACCGGGCCCGACGAGTAATTATTGAACAAGCCTGAGTTGTTCGGAGCTGGATATAAGTTTAGGAGCGCAATCGCATTCGCATCCAATCGGCTTGCAGAAAGCATGTTTCCTGCGAACGGCTCTCGCGCAAAACCGATCTGGGTGCCGGTTGCTGCTCCATTACACGGCACCGTAATTGAGGACACCGGATCTGGCACGCCACATGAGATAGTACGAGTCGTAGACGGGTCAAGGACCTGCCCGAGTGTATAGCCCCGCCCCAGGATATCCATGACGCAGCCTGATTGGCTTGGGTTCTGCATACAACTTGTTGGATTCGGGCCCTGGCCTAGTAGTTCGGACAGGTTGGTATAGCCGCTGCTGCGCTCCAGTGCGGTGGGCACCGTACTCGTATAAGGGAGAGCCTGTAGAATGCGTGTACCCTCGTAATCCATAAAGAAGAATGTTTTGTTATGGCGAATGGGGCCGCCTAGCGTGGCTCCGAACTGGTTTTGTTGGAATTTGCCTTTGGCAGTCTCGAAGTAGTTGGCCGCGTCCAGGATGTCATTGCGAAGGAACTCCCATGCTGCGCCGTGAAACGCGTTAGTGCCAGACTTGAGGGTGACGTTTAGCACGGCCCCTGCCGACCGACCCATCTCTGCGCTATAGTCGCTCGTCTCGATCTTGAACTCCTGAATCGCATCCACCGGCGGTTTCACCGAGTAAGCCGTGCCGTTGATAAAATCCACTGAGTTCGAGTTGTCGTCGATGCCATCGAGCAGATAGTTGTTCTGCGCGGGTTGCAGCCCATTTGCCGCGAAGCTGCCGCTCGCGCCCAACCCACGTGAGTCCTGCTGATCTTGAGTTACCCCCGCGGAGAGCTGTGCGAGGAAAGTATAATTCCGGCCATTCAGCGGCAGGTCATTGATCGACTTCGCCTCAATGACTTGCCCCACAGACGCATCCAAAGTCTGAAGCAAAGGCGGAGCCGTATTGACCACGATCGTTTCTGAGGCTGCTCCGAGGGCCAGCTGGATGTTCAACTCAACGTTCTGCTGCACGTCAACGGTCACGTTGTTCTGCTGGGCGGATTTGAACCCAGGCACCGACACAGAAATGGAGTAGCGCCCGATTTTTACAGGCGAGAAAGTATAATGCCCCTCCGATCCAGTCGTGATTGAGACGGCGATGCCGGTATCCCCGTTGGTCAACATGACCTTCGCCTTGGGTATTGCGGCTCCGCTCGGATCACTAATGACGCCCGAGACGGAACCCATGTCGACCTGGGCCGCAACCATTGCGGGGAAAAGTAAGGCCACCAACAACAACGTCACAGCCGCCATGGCTTTGCGACACCAAAGGTTTAGAAACTCCATAACACTCTCCTCCTCAATCCCTACGCCCGGCTCCTACGATTAGGAGATCCCGAGAATCTGCTCGAAAACCATCGGCATCGGGAGGTTGCCCTCTGCGGGTGGGTATTTACCTTGCCCGCACTGAGGCCCTCGAAGCCCAATCACTGAGCTGTTCTGAACGATCTGAACGCTCGTGCACGTGAACGATTAGATCGTGCACGTGAACGTTTTATGAATAAAACACTCTTAGTGCCACGTTGTCAAGAGTTTTCTTGAGAGGATTTCGATCCGTGCCGGCCCGTGAATCGGGGTCACCCCGCCATGGCGTCTTGAGACCATCGACGCCCGATCCGGCAGCCCGAGAGAACGGTTGGGCGCGAAGTTCCGTGGGTTGAGTGACTTATCGCGCGAGAGACAACAAACTCGGTTCACCGCACGCGGTGCCTCGAGCGCAGTGTTTCAATCTCGCATTTTCGCCGCGCCCTGACGGATGAAGTCCGTGGCCGCCCCGTTTGCAGGCGTTGGCTCGTTGGGGCGCATCTCTCTGAAGAGACGTAAATTAGATAGCATTACCACAGCTGGACTCAGACGAATTACAGGTGGAAATTTGGCTCTTGATATCAGATTATCCGCCATAAGTCGGACTGCGATCTGTCCTTGCCGGTGCGGCTGGTGGTAGATAGACGCAGCGATTATGCCTTTTTCGAAATAGGGAGACATTTCCTCGAAAAGGTCGCTTGCAATCACTTTCACTTTTCCTTCAAGGTCCCCTGCCCAAATCGCGCGGCAGACAGGCAGGCAGTTCACTGTATTGACATAGATTCCCGCAAGTTCAGGAATGTGACGCAATAAATCGAGAGTCTTCTGGAAGCTCTCTTCTTCGTCTTCGTGACCTTCAATAACGGCTGCGGTTTCCCCGCCCAGGCAGTGTTTTGGGAAGGTTTCCAAAAACCCCTCCGCCTTCCTCCGGTGGTCTTCCGCCATCAACATACCCGCGACGACAGCTACTTTCGAACCTGGCGGGACAATCTTCCCAAGCAACTCGCCCGCCACACACCCGCTCAGATAAGGTTCCACATAGACAGCACTGGAACGGTGACTTTCTGAAGCATCCGTATCTACGCAAACGACGTGTATACCCTTGCTTTCGGCCTCGTCGATCAACGGTTTCAAATTCTCTGGATTGCCGGCAGTGAGGATGATTCCGTCAACCCCGCTGGACATGAGTTCCTGGAAAACCTCGACATCACCCTCTCCAAGGTTTTGAATAGGGCGATTGATGAATTCAACACCGGTCCGCGAAGCACGCTCTTCTTCCTCTCGCACTCCGCTCCATAGTTGGTCATAGAAGAAATGAATCTCGCGAGGAATACATACACCGATCTTGGCGGTTGCCCTGTGTACCGATAGGGCTCGGGCCGCCAGATTCGGCCTATATCCGATTTGCCGGGCTATCTCCAAAACGCGTTGACGCGTTGCTTCGTTGATGCCGCCGCGCCCGTGTAAAGCACGGTCGACTGTGCCCCTGGAGACTTGGGCAATGTCCGCGATGAGATGAACACCCAGCCGTTCTTTAGCCATGCTCGTAATGTTAACTGATGTTACGCTGTCCTGACCTGATACAAAGGGGGATGGCTGCAATGAGAAGGGCGGTTGAAATTGTTGCTGATAATGGTTCAGCACGTTCAAGCACCCTCCCTGGCCCTGATACTCTTCCCGCATGAAGAGGGCTGATCTGAACTTGTACACGGACTATTTGCTGAGCACATTTGGAGCGGCGACGGCAACGGGGCTGTCTGCCATGGTGGAAGGCGAGGTGAGCCATGACAGAATCACGCGGTTCTTGTCCGCTCAGGACTTTACCTCCAAGGACTTGTGGCAGTAGGTCAAACCAGTGGTTCGCTCGGTCGAAAGCAGCGACGGCGTGCTGATCTTCGATGACCCCATGAGGCGCTACTGGGGTTGCTATGATAGCGTTACGAGCGTCTCACTCTTTCGAGCTGCAGTCAGAGTCAACCTGAAGTCGTGCCGCGCTCAGTTATGCTTAGGTGGAGCTGAGCGCAGGACCGATTGCGGCCAGCCATCTTTTGACAGAAATGATCATGGCCCGAATCTCCAAGACTCAACTGCGACCTCAGGACAAAGTCGTCACAATTCGCGATGTTGCCGAGGCGACAAAGTTATCGATCGCCACGGTTTCCATGGTGCTCAATAGAGTGGGC
The DNA here is from genome assembly GCA_036510715.1 of Acidobacteriaceae bacterium. Lineage (GTDB taxonomy): Bacteria > Acidobacteriota > Terriglobia > Terriglobales > Acidobacteriaceae > Granulicella. The sequence goes on along the minus strand of DATCDL010000136.1, from coordinate 31 downwards.
CGGCGCATCCCTCCCGCCACACACCGGCTGG
>DATCDL010000135.1:0-23413 GCA_036510715.1 Acidobacteriaceae bacterium | reverse complement strand
TGCCTCCCCCCGCCGCCCCAACCCCCCCGAAGAACTGAAACTCGCCGCAGCCATTTACACTGATCTCTGCATGATCGACGAGACCACCTTCCGCCACGAATCCGACAAAGCCCTCGAATCCCTCAAACAAGCCCTCTTCCGCGCCGAAGAAGAAGGCGGCTTCGAAGCCGAGGAGAAGAACGGCGTTCTCAACGTCCTCTTCGAAGACGGTGCAGCGAAGTTCGTCTTCACTCCCAACACTCCTGTTCGCCAGGTCTGGATCTCTGCTCTCTCCACCTCCTTCAAACTGGAGTGGAACGAAGGCAGCAAAGCGTTCACCTTGGCGAAGACCGGCGAAGACCTTCGTACCCTCACCGAGCGCCTGCTCCGCGAGCAGCTCGACGATCCTTCCATCACGCTCACGGCCTGAATGTCCATGACCCTCTCCATCGCCATGATCACGATGAACGAGGAGGCCAATCTTCCGCGTACCCTCGACTCCGTCAGCTTGGCCGACGAGATTGTCATCGTCGACTCCTTCTCCACCGATCGCACGCTGGAGATCGCTCGCAGCTACAATGCCAAGGTCTTCGTCGAGGCCTTCAAAGGTCATGGTGGACAGAAAAACTCCGCCATCGACAAGTGCACCTCCGACTGGATTCTCCTGCTCGACGCCGACGAGGTTCTGTCCGCTCCTCTCCAGCAACACATACGCGAGCTACTCTCCAGCAACCCCACTCACAACGCCTACTGGATCAATCGCAGCAACCAGATCTTTGGCCGCTGGATGCGTCACGGCGGATTCTATCCCGACCGCAAGCTGCGCCTCTTCCGTCGCAGAGCCGCGAGGATGACCAACGAAGACAGCCCTCACAGCACACCCTTCCACGACGGTCCCACAGGCCGCATGCAAGGCGATCTGCTCCACTACGCTTATCCCACCTTGCGGCTCTACCTCGAGCACATGAACCGCTACAGCAACGAGATGGCGCGTCTCACCGTCACCCGCGGCAAGACCAGCAGCAACCCCTTCAGCTTCGTCTGGAACGTCATCCTCAACCCGCTGGCGACGTTCGCCTACAACTACGTCGTCCGCCTCGGCTTCCTGGACGGCCGCGAAGGCCTGTTGCTCCATCTCTATCACTCGGTTTACGTCAGCTGGAAGTACGCCAAGGCCTGGGAACTAGCCCGCAAACACTCACCAGGCACTTGACTACCAGGGGATCTCTTTCCCGGTATGGAAGAACCCGCCCGTAGGTCCATCCTCCCCCAGCGTAGCCAACTGCACCCCGGTCTTAGCCCCGTCGACCACACTCATCGGTGCCGCGCTCCCACCCAGGTCCGTCTTCACCCATCCCGGATGAGCCGAGTTCACCTTGATCTTAGTATTCCGCAGTTCATGCGCTAACGAAATCGTCAGCATATTGAGCGCCGCCTTCGATGCGTTATAGGCAAACAGCTTCGTGCTATAGGTAGGGGAACCCTTTGCAGCCTGCAGGCTCACTGAGCCCAGAATGCTGGATACATTGACGATCCTTCCCGCCTCTGACTTCAACAGCAGCGGCAGCATCGCTTTGGTCACTGCGAATATCGCAAACACATTCGCCTCAAACGTTGCTCGCAGATTCTCCATCGTCGTCTCGCTGGTAGTGTTCTTCGTCCAGCCCTTTTCGATCATCACGCCAGCGTTATTCACCAGTACATCCAGTTTTCCAAACTCGCTCGCGATCTGTCCGGCCGAAGCATCAATATCCGATTGCTTCGTCACGTCGAGCTTCACCACGCGGGCATCCACACCATCGTCACGCAGTTGGCGCGCAGCAACCTCCCCCTTCAACGCATCACGAGATCCCAGCAGCACCGTATATCCCAGCTTGCCCAACTGCCGGCCGGTCTCCAGGCCTAACCCTTTGTTTGCTCCCGTAATCAGTGCAACGTTCACTTCACTCATCATGTCTCCTCAATCTGCCTTCACCATCCTATGCAAGACAGACGCAAAACGCTCTGCATAAGCAGCAGGCATTTCACGCCGTTTCATGTCCCGTCCAACAACAAAGTGCACCGTTTCACCCTCGCACAAAACAACCTCATCCTCTAGTGCATTTGCAGCCCGAACCACCACGTACCGGAACCGCACGATCGATCCGCGCACACCCGCAAGCGACGTGCGCACAATCAACTCATCGTCATAGCGCGCAGGAGCTTTATAGCGAGCCGTTACCTCCGCGACCGCAATCATTGCCCCGTCCTCCTGCTCCATGTTCTTGTAGTCCATCCCCAGCTGCCGTATGAACTCCACCCTTCCCACCTCAAACCACACCAGGTAATTTGCGTGATACACCACACCCATCTGGTCGGTCTCTGCATAGCGCACACGAATCCGCGCCTCAGCGTAACCCTGCTCCATCACCTTCTCAACATCATTCATCCACTGCACTCCCAACTCGTTTCGTTGTTTCTAGCCCTACTGAACCGCTGTCCCAAACCGCTTCTCGATCTCCGCATTCATCGCAATCATTCGCTCCAGCGGCTCAATCTCGGGCAGCTCGGCACCCAAGTCCTTCAGCGTCGCCAGCAGTACCTCCGTAGGCAGATTTCCAACCAGCGGATCCTGCGCATACGAACAAATCCCCAACCCGCCAATGGACGAATCGAAGCGCCTGCATCCAGCCTCATACGCAGCCCTCACCTTCGCCGCTGCATCCTCCGGTCGCGAGTGCAAATGCACACCGACCTCCAAGCCCTCGTGCACATCCAACACCAGTCGCACTACATCCCTCACCAGATCTGCAGAAGCAACGCCTGCCGTATCCGACAACGATACCTGCGCCACTCCCAGATCCACCAACAAATCCACCGCGCTCACGACTTCATCGATGTCCCACATATCCCCAAACGGATTTCCAAACGCCATCGCTACATACGCCACCACATCCTGCCCGCCCTTGTAAGCCAACTCTCCAACCTGTTCGAGCTGATCCAGAGCCTCCTCAGGAGTCTGACGCTGATTTCGCTCCAGAAATTGTGGTGAGATTGAGTACGGAAACGCCAGTGTCGTCAACCGCCGTCCCTCGACCGCGAGTTCCGCACCACCGGCATTCGCCACCAGCCCAATGATCTCGACTTCGGGCCCCGCATCCAGATACTCCAGCACCAATTCGGAGTCCGCCATCTGCGGAACAAACCCCTTCGACACAAAGCTCACCGCATCGATATGCGTAAAACCAGCCGTAATCAAAGCGCGAAGATACTCCGCCTTCAACTCAGGCTTCATCACCTTCGGCAAACCCTGCCAGGCATCCCGAGGACATTCGATGATCTTCACCATACCCATTTACAACTTCCTTTACCTGCAAGCTTACTGCTTTGGATCAATCAGCTTCATTCCCGACGCATCATCCGGTCTCTTCTTCAACGGTGTGGTATTCACGGTGGTGAACACCTCCAGCGTCGGATTAACATGCAACTCAAACACGTGTCCGCCAACCGTACTGCGATCGTGTCTACCCAGCACGGCATGCATATGCACTACAGGCTTGCCATTGAACGTCGCCACATCGCCAATCAAAGACAACACCTCCGCCTGTTCCGTAACAGCGATGCGATGATAGATCTTCTTCGGCACATCGAGCCAAGCCAGCGCCGCTCCACTCACCGCGCCGATTCCGGTAAAGTGTGCGTCCTCTACCTTGTGCTCGATCGTAAAATCTGTCAATCCGCTGAGAGCCTCATCCCCTTTGTGAAAGATCACCACATAAACCTTCTCCGCCGGTGAATCCTTCACCAGCTTTACCTCCATACCGGGAGCTTTCCCTGTGGGTACAGGCCACGAAGTTGAGATAAATGGATCATCCACAGTTTGAGCGGCCGTAGCTGCTTGAGCAATCGCAGCGCTGGAGAACCCAGCTGTGAACAGAACAAGTATCGCGGCCTTCAACTTCATCCTCCACCTCCCATCAAACATCTCGATGAATCTATCCCTGCGGCTCATAGTAACGCCAGCGCCTACTCCATCGCCTTTTCACCGGAATGATCAAGATCCCCGGGACGCTTCGCAGAACCAAATGTGTTTCCCTGACATAATGCTCTTGATGCGCCGTTTCTCTCATAAGCTACGCGATACGGGCCAATGGGCCCGTACACGGCGCTGGTAATATCAAAATGCCTATGACCCTTCGCCCCACGGACGCGCTCCTCGTCATCGATATGCAGCGCGATTTCCTTCCCGGAGGCTCATTGGCGGTCAAGGACGGCGACGCCATCATCCCCGGCATCACCGCCCTCGCCGCCTGCTTCGACCACGTCATTCTCACCCAGGACTGGCATCCCCGCGGCCACATCTCCTTCGCCACCACGCACCCCGGCAAGCAACCATTCACCGACACCATCGAATCCACCTACGGCACGCAGGTACTCTGGCCCGACCATTGCGTTCAAGGCACGCGCGGTGCCGAACTCCACCCCGACCTCAACATTCCTCACGCTGAACTCATCCTCCGCAAAGGCTTCCGGCTCGATATCGACAGCTACTCAGCCTTCACCGAGAACGACCAGCGCACCCCCACAGGCCTCGCTGGCTACCTCCGCGAGCGCGGCCTCACCCGCCTCTTCTTCACCGGGCTGGCCTATGACTTCTGCGTAGGCTTCTCCGCCCTCGCTGCTGCGCGCCTCGGCTTCGAATCCATCGTCATCGAGGACCTCTCCCGCGCCGTCAACCTACCCGGTACCGTCAACGCCACCAACTCCGGATTTGCCTCAACAGGCGTCCAGCGCATCTTATCCGCAGGTCTGCTCAGTCAATGAACCCGCAAGCTACCCACGAACTCACACCCGAGCAAGCCGACTGGCCCGAAGCTCTCGCCACCGTAACCTCCTGCAAGTACGAGTTCGGTGCGGGTCGCGCCCTCGCCTTCGGCATTCCCACGACCAAGCACTTCCGCATCTCCTACAACTACTTCGCCAACGACGAGATTCATACCGGCGAATTCACCTCCGTCAAAGCCATGCCCCAAGGCCATCTCTTTCCCATCCGCTACAACCCCGATGCTGCCTACCAAAACTCCCACGACGTTGCGAGCGCACCCCAGAGTAATCGCGGACCCATGATCGTCATCGGCATCGTCGGCTCGATCATTCTTTCGCTCGCTTGGTTCGCAATCCTGCGCGGTTGCCACTAACCTCAGACCCCAATACCCAGCAAGCCAAGCTCCGCAGCATGTTCCTGCATCGCGTGCAGGCAGTTGCCGATGTGCTCCTCCACAGGAATCCCCAGCAACTCAGCACCTCGCGTAATATCCTCGCGCTTCACTGCCCGGGCAAACGCCTTATCCTTCATCTTCTTTTTCACGCTCACGACCTCGACTTCAGCGATTGCTTTGCTCGGCTTTACCAGCGCGCACGCCGTGAGAAATCCTGCCAGTTCATCACTCGCAAACAATGCTTTATCCAGATGCGTCTCAGGCAGCACGCCTGAATAATCCGCATGAGCCAGGATCGCGTGCAATATCTCTTCTGGCCATCCCTGCTCGCGCAGAAACTTCACCCCCACAAACGGATGCTCCTCTGGCGTCGGATGCCGGTAGTAATCGAAGTCATGCAGCAACCCTGCACATCGGTACATTTCTGCGAACCGCTTAGCAGAGTCACCACTCAATCCCAACCGGATCGCCTCCCGCAAGCCATAGCTCTCCGTGCAGCGTGCCACCGACAACCCGTGCTTCACCAGCGACTCGTTGGCGGTCCACTCTCGCAGCAACGCCTCCGCCCTCTCAACTCCAAATGCTGAACTCATACTCTCCTCGCTTACTCCCTAAACCACTCCATCAGGTTTACCACTTTGGTTCCATTGCCGTTTTCTACCATATTTTTGGCGGAATCTCCGGCATTACTCTTGACTCTTCCGACACCCAGTGTCACTCTAGGCACATCGCTTGTCTTCGTTATCGGACGCAGGCGTACGGTGCCCGCTCTGGCAGCCGTCCGCAACACACAACTTATGGCAACCATGATGGCGCCCGTCAGCGCATTGGAGGCTCAGCCCCAGGCTGAATCGCCCGAGATCCCGCAGCGTGAAGTCCTACGCTGTGAAGCCTGTAAGCTGGTGCAATTCCGCACCGCTTCAGACACTTGCCGCCGTTGCAAGAAATCCTTGCTACCCGAGCCACCCAAAGTCCAGCCAGCGATCGCCCTCGTCCTCGAAATCACAGCTGAGACCCACGACGGTGGCCCTCAGGTTGCTTCCGCCGTGCGCGATCTCCGCCACGTCCGCAACCTCTCCCAGCGTCAATTGGCCGCTCGCATGGGTGTACCGCGGACGTATATCTCTAAGATTGAGAATGGCAAGGCTATGCCGACCCTGTCCTCGCTTGATCGCCTCGCACGAGCCCTGCAGGTCGACATCTCTGCGCTGCTCCGCGATGCTCCAACCCGTCACCGCGACGAGTCGGCCGTGCTGCTCACGGACCCCTTCTTATCCGAGATCGCCAAATACACTGCGCACCTCACGTCGACCCAGAAGTCGATCTTCCTCAACCATGTCCGCGAACTCTCCCAGAGCCGCAATCGCCGCATGGCCTGAGTTACAGGAAAGCATTTCCGCACTCCCGTCGTCGCAGCCCTCGCTCTCTCCAGGCGAGCGCTGCGACGCCTCTCCGTTTCGTCCGCAATATTATTCTCAGCTTTTTATGACAGTCGGGGTCCCTTTTCGGCCAATATGCGTCTTAGAATTGGGAACTCTGTGCGAATCGCTGTTCCCTAAACCCCACCTTTCAGCTATCGTCAACTGAGCGAGCCAACTGTGCGCGAACCTACTTCCAACCGCGTCTATCAACGCTCTAACCGGGTCAACGAACTTACGCCCGAGGAGCGCGCCCTCTACGACACGTTCGATCCCGAGCGCATGCCCCAGCACGTCGCTATCATCATGGACGGCAATGGACGCTGGGCCGGGAAGCGCGCCCTCAAGCGTTTCCTAGGCCACCAGCAGGGTGCTGAATGTGTCCAATTCGTCGTCGAGACCGCCTCGCGCATTGACCTTCCCTGGCTCACGCTCTACGCCTTCTCGCTGGAGAATAACCTCCGTCGACCCAAAAACGAAGTCAACTTCCTCATGAAGTTGCTAAGAAGTTACCTGATTTCCAACGTCAAGCGGATGAACGACAACAATATACGCATGGCTTATATCGGTCGCACCCACGAACTACCCCAGGAGGTCCAGGACACCATGCAGTGGGCCTCCGAACAGACCGCGAAGAACACAGGCACCACACTGACTCTCGCGCTCAACTATGGTGCCCGTTCCGAGATCGTCGATGCCGCCCGCACTCTGGTCCATACCCTCATCGCCGAAGCCCACAAGCGCGGCATCTCGGTCGAGGATATGCTCGCCGCCGAAGGGGTTGACGACGCCATCAAGGCTCGCATCGATGAACCACAACTCAATGCCGCACTTTACACCGCGCACATGCCAGACCCCGACCTGGTCATTCGCACCTCCGGCGAACAGCGTATCTCCAACTTCCTGCTCTGGCAGATCGCCTATGCCGAGATTTTCGTCACCGACCGCCTCTGGCCAGATTTCCGAGGCCTTCATCTGCTCGAAGCCATCGCCAATTATCAGCACCGTGAGCGCCGCTTCGGCGGACTCGGCGATTCCTCCGATGAGTCCTTCGCCGATACCCTGCCCAGCGAAGCGGAACTCGCGCGCCGCTGATTCGCCTCCCCCAAAAGGCTGGATAGCGGGCCCGCATCTCCACTGCCAATAACTGACATGCTGTTCGTCGAACTCACCCACATCAATGTGTGCTTGAATGGGAAAAACGATTTCGATCGTCGGCGGAGATGTTGTCTCGCCGGTACGACGCATTTGCGCCGGCCCGGGACAATCGGGAAAATATCCATGGAGGCGGCATGAAAGCATCCGCAGCACCCGCAATGCGGCTCACGATACTCGGTCTTGCCATCGGCATGACCCTTTCGCTCGCCGGTTGCGCCAGCGACGGCAGCACGTATGGAAATACGTCCGGTGCTCCGGCAACTGGCGTCTATGTCATCCAGAACAATGCCGCGAGCGGAACCACAGCCGCCTCCGCTTCCGTGCTCCAGTTCTCTTCGACGGCCAGTGGCACCGCCGCACCCGTTTCCACGATTACGAACCTGAACGTCACTGCCCTCGGGTTCCTCGCCATCGACGGCACGGGGAACATTTACACCGCCGCAACTCAAGGCACCACGGGCACTTCGCTCGTTGAATTCCCTGTCGGCTCGCAAAACAACGCTCAGCCAATCCGCTCGATACCCTTCAATACGACCACCGGCCTCACCGCACTTTCCAGTCTATCCACCGGAACCTCGGGCGACCTTTTCGCCTCTAACGGCGCAGGTGGGGTGGATCTCTTCAGTTCGACCGCAACCGGCTCTGTAGCTCCCACCAGCACCGTCAGCATCACCTCCGGCGCTGGTCCCCAAGCCACAGCAGTCGACGCCTCTGGCAACCTCTATGTCGCAACTGCGACGCCGACGAACAGCACTGCCATTGCCCCCATCGAGGTCTTTGCCCCTGGCACGAGCAGCACCATCCCCACCCGGACAATCAGCGGAGCGCTCACCAACCTCGCCCTCACCACTCCAAAGGCACTCGCCACGGACACCGCAGGGAATCTCTACGTCGCGAATGTCGTCTCGGGAGTCTCCAGCATCCTCGTATTTGAGCCCACCGCCACAGCCAATACCCCTCCCATGCGCGACATCACCGGCAGCAACACTCTCCTCGGCTGCGCGGGAGGCATCGCTGTCGATACTGAAGGCGGCTACCTCTACGTCGTCTCTACTCCCACCTGCGGCAGCACGGCGAGCCCCACCATCCTCAAGTTCTCAACCACCGGCACCGGCAACATTGCACCGGTCTCCAGCTTCACCTCAACCGCCTGGACCAACCCCGACCCCTCCCTCTCCATCGCAGTCTTCTAGCAAGCCTTCTGCAAGCGTTCGAAGCACCTGAACCTGACACCTATGGCGCGCTGGGTTGAGCAGTGCCCTCACGAGAGCTTCAAGTACGTCGTATACGCAGCCTCACCAACATCGGTGAACGGCACCAGATGCAGCGGCTCGCTATCCGTGTCGATCACCCACACCGATCCACCGTTGCGGCGGGCTTCCAACACCTGCGTCCTCGTCAGCGGCGGTTGCTCTTCCGTCTTCGCGAATAGCACGAGCGGCCCATACATCAAAGCCACAACATCCGGGTGCGCCTCATCGATCGCCTCCACGCGCAGCTTCGACGGCAGCTCAAGCTCGACCACATCACCGCTCCTCCATGTCCGTCGCACAACGGCAAATCCCTTCGTCACCTCAAGCGGAGTTGCACGTCCGTTGACGGCAATCCGAGCTCCCTCGGCCCATGCAGGAATCCGAAGGTGCAACGAGAACTTCACAGGCCGCGCGGCCTTCACGCGAAACTCCACTGCATCCTTCAGCGGATAGCTGCCATGCTGCTTCAACTCAATGTGGTTTGAGCCCTCGCTCCACCGCAGGATCGACGGAATATACAGGTTCACCCAGACAGCTCCCGGCTCCTGCAAGTAGCTGTTGATCCCGTAATCCGCAGCGACCTGCGGCAGCGTGCCCGCGCAACAGGCCCAGTTGGCATCGTGATACACTCGCTTGCCCTGGAAGTTGTAGTCCGAGTAATAGAACGTACTGCCATCCGCCTTCAGCGGCAGCGCCCCAAGAACGGCGTTGTACATCACCCGCTCCATGCTGTCGCCATAGCGCCCGTCGCGTGTCACGCGCATCAGGTACCGCGTCAGCTTCATGTGCGCATAGCATCCGCACGGCGTCTCGAAGCTCGCATGAGTGTTCGTCAGGCTGTCAAACAATGCGTTCGACCCAGTTGCCTGCAGCTTCTCCTGCGGCCCCCATCCACCTGTAGCAAAGCTCTGCGCCTGAAGGATGTCAAAGCCATTGCTTGCCGCGTCCAGATGCATGCTGCTGCCACCAACCAAATACGCCTGCATCGCCGAACTCAACGAATTCACGTAGCTGTAGGCATGCCTCCCAGCCAGGGCATTCTCTCCCCGCGACAGTGGCTCAAATTCCGTAACGTCGTTCAAATACTGCTCCGCGAGCTTGCGGTATCGTTGCCCCGCGCCCATTTGCGACACGAGGAATAAATTCTCCGGCATCGTGTAACTTTCGTCCCAATCCCAGGAAATATCCTTCCCCGCACGCCAAGCCACGTCGTGGTCCACTGCATGCCCCGGCAGTTGAGACACAACTACGTCCGTCGTCGCGTCCAGCAGGCGGAAGGCATCGGGATCGTGCACAAGGCGGTGAGAATCCATCAGACCGCAGACCAGCTTGTCATAACAGTACGCCGGAAAGCGGTTCACCTCGTAGTAGTGCGGAGTGATGGTCGGGGCGTATAAGCGGTTCAACTGCAATACTTTATCGCGCGTCGCGCGGTCGCCAGTGATTCCGTAATATCGCGCCAGCGCCGAAACCCACTGACCGTAGTTGCAACTCGGGGCAAATCCCGCCTGGTCCGTCTTGTAGTCGTAGTCTGGCCGGTAGCCGTACCAGCCGCCGAGATCTTCACCCGGTGCAGGCAGCCCCGCCATAGCGCGCAGCGGCTTCAGCAAACTGTCATTGCTCAGGCTCATCAACAACTTGTGGGTCTGTTCCAGCTGCGCAAGGTGCGGCTGGCTGGTCAATGTGACCTGCCCATATCCGACCTCGCTCAAAGGCGGAACCTCCATGTGCGCTGCAAACGACCTCCTTCCGAATCCAAGAACTGTTGCCGTAGAGCCGGTAAGCTGGAGAAAATGGCGACGCGACATGCTGTGATTCATGGGTTCTGATCCTCGGGTCGGAGACGTTGTCTGCAAGAGCCATCCAGCAGAATATTTCCCATCGGACTGCGATTGTAGTTCCTCAGCTACTGGTCTGTCCTGTGCCACCGGGGGCTTGACGCTTTCGTCATACGGCAGCCGAATAGCATCGCAAGTGATTGAATATAAAGACTTGATCCCCAACTCAAGCCTCCTCGATGTATTCTCAACAAGGCCTATGAAGCGAATACTTACCGCTATCGTCCTCATTGCACTTGTCGCTGCACTCATCTTCTTCGGCAAGATGTGGATGGTCACCATCGCAGCCGCGCTCGTCGCCGGGTTGGCAGCAATGGAGTTCCGCGGCTTCGCGGAGTCCGGTGGATGCCCCATTCCACTGTGGTGGGCTATTTCCGCCGTTGCGCTTTTCTTTCTTGCAACGTTTTTCCGGCCGCTCGATACGATTACGGTGGTGGCGTTCGTTACGCTGGTACTTTTCGCTTTCGCTGCGTTTCGAATGTCGTTGGAACGGGTGCTTTGGCAGACAGCGGTGGGGCTGCTGATGCTGGTGTACATTGCCTACCCGCTGACGCTTATACCGCAGATTCTAAACGAGGAGAACGGCACGGCCCTGCTGCTGTTCCTGTTCGTTTGTGTGTGGTCCGGGGACATTGCGGCGCTTTATGTTGGGAAGAAGTTTGGGCGGCACAAGTTCTCGCCGCGGCTTTCGCCGAACAAGACTTGGGAGGGCGCGGTTGCTTCGATTGTCGCCTCCTGCGTCTTTGGTATGTCACTGATTCTGTTGGGTGATTGGCTCACACAGCAGAATTCGAGCTTCACGCGGCTGCATACCAGCGAGCCTTGGTGGGTGTTCCTGATCCTGGCTGCCGTACTCAACGCTGCAGCGCAGTTCGGAGACCTTTTAGAATCAGCACTTAAGCGGGGTGCGGGGGTGAAGGACTCAGGCACCATGCTGCCGGGCCACGGTGGGATTCTCGACCGGATCGACGCTTTGCTGGTTGCAGCGCCGGTTCTGTGGTTTGTCATCGTGCTGCGGGACTATTTTTCGCTCGGAAGTTTGTAGTCTTCAGCACGGTTTCGGGCTGCAAACCGCGTGACTTAAGCTAGTTCTAGGCGCGCATGTGTGTTGCGCCGTGGCTGGGGGTTAAAACCCCCCTCTTTTCTTTTGGGCCATGAGACCCGAGCCTGAAGGTTCGGGGTACCCGTTCGTGCCTGGGGGGGCAAAGCGCTTGGCGGCTGGGGCTGGGCTGAGGGGGAGGAACGGGGTCAGGAGGGCTTCACTGCGGGGTCTAGAACGGGTGCTACCCAGCCACCGGGAGGGGTGATGGACTCGGCTTCTTTTGGACCCCAGGTGTGAAGGTCGTAGGGGAAGACGGGGGTCGAGGCTTTGAGGACGGGATCGACGATGCGCCAGGCCTCTTCGACGTAATCCTGTCGCGCGAAGATACTCTCGTCTCCGGACATGGCATCGGTAAGCACTCGCTCGTAGGCTTCGATCTGTTCGGGTTGGGGGTAGCGGGTGGCAACCAGTTCTTCCAGTTCCCTTCCTCCGCTACCGTCCTGCGCCAACACGGAGACGCACATGGCGATGGTCATGTCGGGGCTGATGCGGAAGCGGATCTGATTCTGGTGGAGCTCACCCTCCATGTACTTGGTGGTTGGCGCAGGCAGGAGGCGAGCGACGACCTCGGTGCAGGTGACAGGCAGATTTTTCCCGGCGCGAATGAAGAATGGAACTCCGGCCCAGCGCCACGACTGAATCTCCAGACGAAGCGCTGCGAAGGTTTCAGTTTTTGAGTTGGGGGCGACGCCCTTCTCTTCGAGATAGCCCTTGAACTGACCTCGGACGAGATCCTCCGGCTTGATGGGGGAGATGGCTTTGAGAACTTTCACCTTCTCGTCGCGGATGGATTCGCTGTCGTTGCGGGCAGGGGATTCCATGGCAAGGATACACATCAACTGGAAGAGGTGGTTCTGAATCACGTCGCGGACGGTTCCGTTCTGGTCATAGAAAGAACCCCTGCCCTGCACGCCGAAGTCTTCCGCCATGGTGATCTGAACACTCTCGACATACTTGCGATTCCAGAGCGGCTCCAAAAACGAGTTGGAGAAACGGAAGGACATCACGTTCTGCACGGGCCCCTTGGCGAGGTAGTGGTCGATGCGGAAGATGGAAGACTCGGGGAAGGCCTTGAGCAGGATGCGGTCCAATTCTTCGGCGGAAGCGAGATCGTGGCCGAAGGGCTTCTCGACGATCATGCGTGCACCTTTGGCGGCGCCGGAGTGGACGAGCTGATCGACGACTTCTTCAAAGAGCGAGGGAGGAATGGCGAGGTAGTGGGCGGGGTGCTGCGCTGTGCCGAGGGCCTTCTTGACGGCCGCGAAGGTTGCGGGGTCGGAGTAGTCGCCGTCCACGTAGAGCAGCAGCGAACTGAGTTTTTCCCACGCGGAATCGTCGAGACCACCATGCTCGCGGAGACTGTCCTGGGCTCGCGCTTTGAGTTGATCGAGATTCCATCCTGCCTTGGCAACGCCGATGACAGGAACGGCGAGCGTACCTCGCTTCACCATGGACTGCAAGGCGGGGAAGATTTTCTTGTAGGCAAGGTCACCAGTTGCGCCAAAGAAGACGAGTGCGTCGGAGTGAATTTTAGTCACGAATGTTCCTTTTCGATATGCCGTTGTTGCATTGACTTCACGTTTAAGTAGATGCGAGCTTGAGGATATCGCGGTGCCGGTACCAGTGTATTTGCGAAATCGCTGCCTGCGGCTAACTTTCCAAACGGCTGCGACAAGTCGTAAGATTCTGCGACGGGCAAGGACCGAAGTGTTGGCGCTGAGATGCAGCGCCTGCGGATCGAGATGCGCCGGACACACTCCAGTTGAGAAGGAAGAAGCACTCATGTCATTGAGCCGCACCTCGATCTGCCGCCTACTTTGCGCTACTGCATTTTTGACGTTTTTGACGGCTGCTCCAGCCTTCGCACAGGCTCCTCATCCGCTGACGGCGGCGGACCAGCAGAAGATTGACTCGCTGGTGCACAGCATGACGCTGGATCAGAAGCTGGACTACATCGGCGGCACGGGGTTTGCGATTCGCGCGGTACCTTCGCTGGATCTGCCAGCATTTGAGATGTCCGATGGACCGTACGGGACGCGGTCGAATGCGGGATTTCCTTCGACGACCTATGCGGCGGGCATTGGGCTGGCTGCATCGTGGGACCGCGAACTTGCGAAGCGTGTGGGTGGAGGGATTGGCCGCGACGCACGTGCGCGCGGAGTGAATTACATGCTGGGGCCGGGCGTGAATATTTATCGCTCGCCACGAAATGGCCGCAACTTTGAATACTTCGGGGAAGACCCGTTCCTTACTTCGGCGATCGCGGTGGGGTACATCACGGGGATGCAGGAGCAGGGTGTGAGCTCGACGATCAAGCATTATGTGGGCAACAACTCTGAGTATTTGCGGCATGATTCGGATTCGATCATTGGCGAGCGGGCGCTGCGGGAGATCTATCTGCCGTCGTTCGAAGCAGCGGTGAAGAAGGCGCATGTGGGCGCGATTATGGACTCGTACAACCTGCTGAATGGAGAGCATTCGACGCAGAACAGCTATCTGAATACGGAGATTGTGCGCAAGGAGTGGGGCTTCGCGGGCGTGATGATGTCTGACTGGGACGCGACGTACGACGGGGTTGCGGCGGCGAACGGCGGGCTGGACCTGGAGATGCCCTATGGAAAATTCATGAACCGGGCGACGCTGCTGCCGGCGATCAAAGCGGGCAAGGTGACGGAGGCGACGATCGATGAGAAGGTGAAACATATTCTTTCGACTGCGTTTGCGTTCGACTGGCTGGACCGGCCGCAGACGGATGCGTCGATCTCGTTTGCGGATGGACAGAATAATCAGGTGGCGCTGGACTCGGCGCGCGAGTCGGCTGTGCTGCTGAAGAATGAAGGGCACCTGCTGCCGCTGGACAAGACGCAGTTGAAGACGATCCTGGTGGTGGGGCCGGATGCGTATCCGGGTGTTCCGGTGGGAGGAGGCAGCGCGGGCGTGGTTCCGTTCCATACGGTGAGCACGCTGGAGGGTATTCGGAATGCGGTTGGATCGGGGGTCAATGTTTTGTACGATCCGGGTGTTCCGACGTTGTCGACGCTGGCGCTGGCGACGGATTTTACGACGGCTGCGAGCGGTGGGAAGCCGGGCGTGACGCTGGAGAATTTCGGCAATGATGATTTGTCGGGAGCTCCGGCGGGCACGTTCGTGGTGCCGCACATCAATACGGCGGGGGTTAGCTGGTCGACGCTGTCGGATGACCCGGAGGCAATGATGGCCCTGTTCAAGGCGGGCGCGAAACATGCTTCGCGACGCTTTACAGGCTTCTACACCGCGACGACGGCGGGCAAATATATTGTGGTGCTGGAGGGGTCGGGCGAGGGGTCGGGCAACCGGGTGTATGTGGATGGCAAACTGGTGATCGAGGACTGGAAGCTGGTGCGAGCGTTCCAGCCGCAGGTGACGCTGGAGTTGGCAGCAGGGGTGCATAAAATCGTTGTCGAAGACCGGCAGCAGAGCCCGATAGGCGGAAAGCTACGGTTTGCGATTGTGGATGAGAAGAAGGTCGTCGACACGCGCGCTGTAGAGATGGCGGCGAAGGCGGATGTGGTACTGGTGGCTGCAGGATTCCAGTCGCAGAGTGAGAGCGAGGGCGGCGACCGCACGTTTGCGCTGCCCTATGGACAGGATCAACTGATCGAGGCGATGACGGAGGCGAACAAGAAGGTGATCGTCGATGTGACGTCGGGCGGCAATGTTGATTCCGAGGCCTGGATTGAACGGGTCCCGGCGCTGCTGGAGAGCTGGTACGCAGGGCAGGACGGAGGCACGGCGCTGGCTGAGATTCTGCTGGGTGAGGTGAATCCTTCGGGACATCTGCCGGCGACGTTCGAACGGCGGGCGGAGGATAATCCGACGTACAACAACTACTATCCTGAGGGGCCGGGGAATCGGGTGGTGTACAAAGAGGGGATTTTTGTTGGCTATCGCGGGTACGAGCATAATCACGTGAAGCCGCTGTTCCCGTTTGGGTATGGGCTGTCGTATACGACGTTCAAGTTTGCGGACTTGAAGATTGATCCGAAGTCGAGCGGCAAGGATCCTGAGGTTACGGTGTCGTTCGAGGTGAAGAATACGGGCGAGCGCTCGGGGGCGGAGGTGGCGCAGGTCTATGTGTCGGATGACCATGCGACGATGCCGGAACCGGAGCGGCAACTGAAGGGGTTTGCGCGGGTGGAGCTGGCGGCTGGTGAGTCGAAGACGGTGTCGGTGACGCTGGATGCGCGGGCGTTCGCGTGGTACGACGTGGCGAAGAAGAGCTGGGTGATCGATCCG
This sequence comes from Acidobacteriaceae bacterium, assembly GCA_036510715.1. Lineage (GTDB taxonomy): Bacteria > Acidobacteriota > Terriglobia > Terriglobales > Acidobacteriaceae > Granulicella. The sequence goes on along the minus strand of DATCDL010000135.1, from coordinate 7,192 downwards.
GGCAAGTTTACGGTCGCGGTCGGCGACTCGGTGGAGACGCTGGAGCTGACGGGGTCGGTGGAACTGACGCGGGAGGCGGCAACCAGCACCTTCTGAGGCGGTGTTAGTCTTGCGGCAGCATATGGCCGGTGCGGAGATAGCGTGCGTGCCAGGAGAGTGCTTCCGTGAGCAGGTGAGGGGTGTGCTTGCCGAAGGAGAGGCGCTCTGCGCGATTGAGGTAGTCGCGGAGGGCGGGACGGTAGTCGGGGTGAGAGCAGTTCTCGATGATGAGGGTGGCGCGCTGGCGGGGAGAGAGGCCGCGGAGGTCGGCGAGGCCTTGCTCCGTGACGACGACGGAGACGTCGTGCTCGGTGTGGTCGATGTGCGAGGCCATGGGGACGATGGTGGAGATCGACCCTCGCTGTGCGGTCGAGGGGGCGATGAAGATCGACATGTAACCATTGCGGGCGAAGTCGCCGGAGCCTCCGATGCCGTTCTGGATGCTGGAGCCCATGATGTGGGTGGAATTGACGTTGCCGTAGATGTCGGCTTCGATCATGCCGTTCATCGCGATGACGCCGAGACGGCGGATGATTTCGGGATGGTTGGAGATCTCCTGCGTACGAAGCAGGATGCGATCCTTGTAGTCGCCGATGTGGGACATAACCGTTGCAGCTTCTGCTGGACTGAGCGAGAAGGCCGTTGCCGACGCGCTGACGAGCTTGCCGGATTTGAGCAGGCTGATGAGGCCGTCCTGGATGACCTCGGTGTAGGCGGTCATGTCCTGGAAGGGGCCTGCTTCGAGGCCGTAGAGCACGGCGTTGGCGATGTTGCCGACGCCGGACTGGAGAGGAAGGAGGGACGACGGGATGCGACCTTTTTTCACTTCCCACTCAAGGAAGTTGAGGATGTGCGAGGCGATTTGGCGGGAGGAATCGTCGGCGGTTTTGAAGGGGCTGGAGCGGTCCGGCGCGTTCGTGTGAACGACGGCGACGACTTTTTCAAGCGGGATGTCGAGGTAGGGAGTGCCGATGCGCTGCTGCGGCTTGACGAGAGGAATGGGTTGCCGATCGGGCGGGCGACCGAGGCCGTAGTAAATGTCGTGCATGCCCTCCAGTTCCAGAGGCTGGGCCGAATTGACCTCGAGGATGATCTTGTCCGCGCACTCGATCCAGGTTTTGTTGTTGCCAAGGGAGGAGCTGGGGACAACGCGACCGTCTTCGAGGATGGCCGTGACTTCGATGAGGGCGAGGTCCATCTTGCCGAGGAAACCGTACTCCACATACTGCGCGACGTGGCTGAGGTGGATGTCCATGTAGTCCATCTCGCCGGCGTTGATGCGCTTGCGGGTCTCGGGATCGGACTGGTAAGGGAGCCGCATGTGGATGCCACCGACCTTGGCGAGGGCGCCGTCAAGCTCGGGGCCGGTGGAGGCTCCGGTAAAGATGCTGACCTGGAAATGCTCACCGCGGAGGTCGGCGTCGGTGATGCGGCGCGCCAGTTCCATGGGTACGGCCTTGGGGTATCCCGAGCCGGTAAAACCGCTCATTCCTATCTGCCAGCCGGGTTGGATTAAGGCCGCGGCTTCTTCCCCGCTCATGACAAGGTTGGCCAAGGCGGGATTCAGGATTCTGGAGCTAGCGGAGGGACTCGAGGACATAGACGACACATTTCCTTATTTGCGATTTTGAGGTGAGGTTCTGGACGATCCTGCAAGCTGCGAGGCAAACTGAATCAGGCGAAGTACGACGGGTTGCGGAGCTCGTCGTGTGAGCTGTAACCGGGGGAGTGAATTGCGTTCCTGCCGGGTCGTCGATTACGGTCAAAGGATCATCCACGGATGCTCTCCGTTGATTGATAACACTGTGCTACTACGATTCCATCATTGGCTGTGATGGGAGTCACTTGTTTCGAAGCGCCGGAAGATTCCGAGCACGGTAATCGTCCTCATAAACGAGTAGAGGGGCTCAAGCGCACGGCGCAAAGAGTCTAATAGGTGTAGGAAGTTGAGAGGAAAAGCCGTGCAGACAATCGAGGAGACCACTTTGGCAACGCGTATCGAGTCCGACAGCATGGGACAGATTGAGGTTCCAGCGAACCATTATTGGGGAGCGCAGACGGAGCGCTCCCTGCACCACTTTGCGATTGGCGACGACTGCATGCCGCAGGAGTTGATCCATGCGTTCGCCGTGCTTAAGAAAGCAGCGGCCATGGTCAATCATGATCTGGATAAGCTGCAGAAGGACAAGATGGAGCTGATCGTGCGAGCGGCCGATGAGGTGATCGCGGGCCAGCACAAGGGAGAGTTTCCGCTGCGCGTTTGGCAGACAGGTTCGGGTACGCAGACGAACATGAACGTGAATGAGGTGATCTCGAATCGCGCGATTGAAATTGCCGGCGGCGAGATGGGCAGCAAGAAGCCCGTTCATCCGAATGATCATGTCAACATGTCGCAGTCTTCGAACGACACGTTTCCGACGGCGATGTACATTGCTGCGGCAACGGCGGTGAAGGAACGGCTGATTCCGTCGGTGCAACATCTGCACGATGCCCTGGTGGTGAAGGCGAAGCAGTATGAAACGGTGGTGAAGATTGGGCGCACGCATCTGCAGGACGCGACTCCGCTGACGCTGGGACAGGAGATTGGGGGATGGGCGAGCCTGCTGGAGCGCGATATTGCGCGGATGGAATCGACGCTGGATGGGCTGTATGAGCTGGCGATTGGCGGGACTGCGGTGGGGACGGGGTTGAATACGCATCCGGAGTTTGCGGAGCGCGCGGCGAAGAAGATTGCGGAGTTGACGGGGCTGCCGTTCCGCTCGCACCCGAATAAATTTGCTGCACTTTCGGCACACGATGAGCTGGTGTTTGCGAGTGGAGCGCTGGTGACGCTGTCGGGGTCGCTGATGAAGATTGCGAATGATGTTCGGTGGCTTAGCTCAGGGCCTCGCTGCGGATTGGGCGAGCTTACGATTCCGGAGAATGAGCCGGGCAGCTCGATTATGCCGGGCAAGGTGAACCCGACACAGAGCGAGGCGATGACGATGGTCGCGGTGCAGGTGCATGGAAATAATGCAGCGATTGCGTTTGGCGGGAGCCAGGGAAATTTTGAGCTCAACGTGTTCAAGCCGGTGATGATTTATAACTTCATGCACTCGGCGCGACTGCTGACCGACACGTGCCATATGTTTGTGGAGTTCTGCGTGGATGGCCTCGAGGCGAATCTGCAGCGCATTAATGAGTACGTGGAGAAGTGCCTGATGCTGGTGACGGCGCTGAATCAACATATCGGATATGACAAGGCGGCGAAGCTGGCGAAGACGGCGCATCACAAGGGGCTGTCGCTGCGCGAGGCCAATCGGGAGCTGGGATATTTGACGGAGGAAGAGTTCGACGAATATATGCGTCCGGAGAAGATGACGAGCGCGCAGGCGTAGCGTTCCCTCGGCGGCTAAAGCCGCGCTGCTCTGGCTGGAGTCACGGCGGGACTAAAGTCCCGCCCCTTCAAAGCCAGTGTCCCGCCCTTCAAGACGAAGAGTTCCGTCTCCTTGAAAACGAAGATTTGATCAGAGGGCTCCTAGACGGGCGTGCCGCAGGAGCCTCGGACGATGAGTTCGACGGAGAGCATAATTTTTTTGGTGGGTGCATCCGTGCCTCCTTTAGCGAGCCTCGCGAAGAGGAGTTCGCCGGCTAGCCGGCCCATGGATTCCGCCGGCTGACGAACGACGGTGATTCCGGGGCGCAGGAGGTCGGCGCTTTCGAAGTCGTCGAAGCCGACCATGGCGATGGGGCTTGGAGGATGCAGACCGAGGGACTGCAGGCTGTGCAGGAGGTGCCGCGAGATGAGATTGTTGGCGGAGAACACGGCCGTGGGTGGATGCCTGGAAGCCAGGGCTTCGCGCAGAGCGGTCTGCGCATCTCGAAGGACATCGGACACGAGGATGATGTCGGGGCGAAGGCCTGCGGCGGTCATGGCATCGCGGTATCCCTGCTGGCGCATGCGCATGGTGTAGAGCGGACCGGCGAGGCCGAAGAAGGCGATGTGCTTGTGGCCGAGATCGATGAGGTGCTCGACGCCTAGCTGTGAGCCCAGCTTGTTTTGGACCAGCACACGATCATACTGGCTGCCTTCAACGGGGCGGTCGAGCGTGACGATAGGGATGCGCGAGAACTCGGCATCGCGGAGGCTGGGAATTCCCTTCATGGAGGCGGTGGGGATGACGACGAGACCGTCGATGCCACGGCGCAACATGCTGTTGGCTTGCTCGTACTCGGTGCGCGGATCTTCATCGGTGGTGGAGAGGACCATCGAATAGGCGTGTTCCTTGACGACAACGCTGATGGCGTGGGCGCAGGTGGCGAAGAAGGGATCGTACAGGTTGGGGATAAGGATGCCGATCTGCCGCGAGGTCTGCTCACGCAGAGACCGCGCAATCTCGTTGCGCTGGTACTGGAGTTTCTCGACTGCGTCGAGGACGCGGAGGCGCGTTTCCTCGGTGACGCTTGCGCTGTCGTTCAGCACGCGCGACACGGTCATCGTGCTGACATGTGCCAGCTTGGCAACATCACTCATGCGCGCTGTTCGGTGCGTTGAGATTGCGATCACTCTCCTTGCAAGCGTTTGAACAAAGGGTCATGCAGAGATTGTCATGGAGAGGCTGTCAACGTCAATGGTCGATGCGACTCGGAATCATCAGAGGGGCGAGTCGTCGGAGGTGAAGGTGGATGCGGGGAGCCCGGCGGCGTTGAACAGGTTGGTATCGAAGTAACTGGACCAGCCATAGCGAACGTAGACGGGATGCTGGACCTCGGGGGACGAGACGATGACGGTGGTGCCGTCGATGCGGGCAACCGCGGGGACGTAGCGGCGGTCATTGCCGGCGACTTCAAAGCCAGCGACGGGCTTGCCGTGGGAGTTTAGCTTCTCTGCGTTGTCGAACCAGACGCGGAGAGCGGGGGAGCCGTCGGGCTGGAGCTCGGTGGTGACCTGGCGGAATAGCGGAGAGCGGTAGACGACGGGCTCGCCATAGACCAGGGCGCGCGCAGCGAGGGCGAGGCGGGCACCGACGGTCTGCTTGTCGGGCGGATGCACATTGTCTTTCTCGCCGATGTCAAGGGTGACGGCCATCGCCGTGTTCGCCACGGACAAGGTTCGGCGCTGGGCGTCGCGAACGGTGCCCCAGTCTTCGCCGGGGGAGTTGAAGCTGGAGATCTGGACGAAGAGGAAGGGGAGGTTGCCCTGCGCGAAGTGCATGCGCCAATCCTCGATGAGCGCTGGGAAGAGAGTGCGGTAGTAGGGCGCGCGACCGGGGCCCGAGTTGGTCTCGCCCTGATACCAGATGAAGCCCTTGAGGGAGTAGGGGATGAAGGGCGCAACCATGCCGTTGTAGATGCCGGCGGGCACCCAGGAGCCCTCGAAGGGATGCCACGGAAATGTGGGTGCAGGCTTGCCGGCGGCTTTGGCGGCACTGATCTCGCGCTGCTCTTCGGCCTTCTTCAGATCGATATTGGTGAGTTCGTTGGCGAAGCGTGCTCGCGCGGCAAAGGCCGGAAGCAGCTGGGCGTTGGTGCCGAGGGTGTCGAGCGAGACCCAGGAATCTGCGGGAGTTCCGCCCCAGGATGAGTCGATGAGGCCGATGGGGACATCTTCTTTCGCGGCGATCTCGCGACCAAAGAAGTAGGCGACGGCGGAGAAAGTTGCGGCGGTCTCGGGGGTGCAGGTGGTCCAGGAACCGGTGCTGTCGCCGAGAGGAAAGTCAGAGAGTTGCTGACCTACGTGGAGCAGACGAAGTTTGGGGTTGGTCGCCGCTGCGATCTCCTGCGCGCCGTTCTTCAGGACCGCGGAACCGGGAAAGCCGTTGAGAGGAAACTCCATGTTCGATTGGCCGGAGGCGAACCAAACATCGCCGACGAGGAGGTCATCTACCTTGGTATCCGCACCGTCGCCGCTGATGGTGAGGGTGTACGGGCCGCCGGCGGATTCAGGAGCCAGATAGAGGCTCCAGGTGCCGATGGCGTCGACGTCGGTGGAGACGGTTTGAGCATGGAAGTGCGCGTTGAGATGCGCTCCCGGCGTGGCCCATCCCCAGAGATGGATCGGGGCACCTCGCTGGAGGACGGCGTGATCGCTGAGGACGTGGGGGAGGCGCACCTCGGAGACCGCGGTGAGGGCGAAGAGCGCGAGGCACAACAAGGTTGTGAGCTTGAGGGACTTCATAAGAATTTCTCCTCGAGTATGGGTAGGGCCGGGTGCGATTGTATTTCGTCCGCCAGGAATGGGAGCATGCCCGCACCGAGCAGGCCGGCGGAAGGGCCAATTGTGGCGGGACGGATGAAGGTGCTGTTGAGTTCTTGAAGGATGCGCTGCCTGGGCTCCACGAGGCGGTAGACGACGCTGAAGTTGTGAACAGCGTCGAACATGGCGGGAGCGAAGAGGTCCCAGGCCCGGGCCATGCCACCGCCGACCACAATCATGGGAAGGTCGAGGGTGCTGATGAGGTTGGCGATGCCGACGCCGAGATAGAAACCCATGCGCTGAAAGACGAGGATCGACGCGGCGTCTGAGTGCTCCGCAAGCTGAGCAATCTCAAGGGGCATGAAGCCGCCTGGGCGGTTAACGACCTGGCGCAAGGCAGTGCTTCCCTGCTCGGATGCGGCGACCGCGCAGGCGAGGCGGATGACGCCGTTGGCGGAGGCGTACATTTCGAGGCAGCCGCGGCTGCCACAGGCGCACGGGAGGCCGTGGGGGTCGACCGTGGCATGCCCTACCTCGCCGCCCATGCCAAACATGCCGTGCCAGACCTTGCCGTCGAGGATGAGGCCGCTGCCGACTCCGGTTCCGAGAGTGATCATGGCCATGGATTGAAGGCCGGAGGTTTTATCGGAGCAGGACTTCCACTCGGCAAGAGCGGCGGCGTTGGCATCGGATTCGATGGTGACAGGGAGGCCGGTTGCTTCCTGCAAGGCGTCGCGGAGGGGAAAGTTGTCCCAGCCGGGGAAGTTGGGAAGGAGTCCAAGGACACCGGTTTGGAGATTGATGGGGCCGGGGCTGCCGATGCCGACGCCGATCGGTCGGGTTCCGGGATGGTCGCGAAGAAGTTTCGCAATCGCTGCGGCGATCTCTTCGACGACCTCCTGTGGGCAGGCGGCAACGCGGGTAGGCATCGAGTGACTGCCGAGCAGTTCCAGACCGACGTCGTAGACACCGATGCGA
>DATCDL010000134.1:0-3607 GCA_036510715.1 Acidobacteriaceae bacterium | reverse complement strand
CGCGCCTACGTCTACACATTCGTTTCTGCCTACGGCGAAGAAGGGGCTCCGTCCCCGCCAACGCTAGCGACCGGCAACACTGAGGGCGCGTGGGACCTCAGCGGTATTCAGACGGCCGTCTCGAACCCGACGTGGTACAACCTCACGACGACACGCATTTACCGCTCGCTTGCCGGGTCCTATTTTTGGGTGGCGGACATTGCGTACGGGACGTCCACCTACATCGATACTGCCCTGGATGAGGACGTCGGCCTCAACTACACCATCCCGTCAATCTACTACAACCCGCCGCCCGCGACCTTACAGGGAATCGTGGCGCACCCGGGCGGATTCTTGGTGGGCTTCTCTGGTCGAGACCTGTGGATGTCGCAGCCCTATGAGCCACACGCGTGGCCTGTGACGAACATCCAGACGTGTCAAACAGAGATCGTGGGGCTCGCGATCTACAATAACTGCATCCTGATCATGACAACTAGCCACCCCTATTTTGCGGAGGGTATGAACCCGGCGAACGTCACGCTGCAGAAGTTGGATTCGATCGATCCGTGCGTGAGCCGACGCAGCATTGCGACGACTGTCAACGGTGTCTACTACGCGAGCCCGCAGGGAATCATTCTCAACACCGGCGGCTACACGCAGCTCGTGACTCGGAATCTGTTCACGCGGCAAGAGTGGCGGGAATTCTTCAGCCCGACGACCATCTACGCGGTGCCATACGGCGTGGAGTACGTCGCTTTTGACACCACGGCCTCCGGCTTCATCTTCAGCCCTACAGACCCTACTACGCCCCTGTCCACTACGGACCGCTTCTCGAACGTCGAGGCGATTCAGATCGACGCCTACTCCGGCGACGTCTACCTCGTCACGAACAATCAGGTGCAGCTGTGGGACCCGCTCAATACGACCCCTTTGGAGTACACCTGGACTTCGAAGACGTTTGACCTTCCAAAGCCGGTCAACATGGGTGCGATGCGTTTGAAGTTCAACGCCGGCGTCATTGCCGTCAGCCCGGCCATGTTGGCGCTGTACACGGCCTACAACGCCCGCCGCATCCTCAGCCCGCTGAACACCATCAACGGCCCGGTTATCAATGGCATACGCACTCTGCAGGAGCCCGGGTTCTCTGACCCCGCTGGCTATTCTCCGCCCCCCGAGATGCGCAACCCTATTGGGGGCTCCGAGCTGTATGAGATGTCGCAGCTCGAAAACGTGACCGCCGGGGCTACGGTTATCGTTTATTGCCGTGATTTGATATCATCCGCCTGGATCGAGCTGTTCAATGGCGCCCTGCGAACCGAGCGAATCTACCGGCTCCCGGCGGGTATCAAGAGCGACGGCTACTACGTTACTCTCATTGGGAACACACCTGTTTACTCGCTGGCGATCAGCGAGACCGCGAAGGAGTTACAGAGCACATGACAACCCCAGCCCTTCCGATAGTGGTGAAGGCCGCAGCCGTCGCAGTTCCGGTCGCTGCTGCCGCAACTGTAGCTGCTGAGCCAGCGGCTGTTTCATGGTTCGCTGCCAACGCTACGGCGATCTTTAGTTTGGCGGGCACCACACTCGCCGCTGTTTTTTCTGCTGTTGCAATGTGGTTCGGGAATAAGAACCACAATTTGGCGACGACGATCAGTGTCAACACAGACGGGCGTTTGACTGCAATGACGGGCGAGATGTCTGGTATGACCGCCGAGATTGCAGCCCTTAAGGCTGCTGCGCTGACCGCCACTGCTGTTGCTGCCGCCAAGGAAACTGAGACTACCAAAGCTGCTAAGGTCGCCGCTACTGCGGCCGAAGTTGCTGCTGCCGCCACTGTCGTTGTAGCTGCTCCTGTGCCGCCGGCCGCCTAATGGACGCTCGCCTCATATCCGATCTCAATTTGGCGGAGGGCCGGGAGCTGACTGCCTACACGGATGGCCTTGGTAACTGGACTATCGGCGTTGGTCATCTGCTGGATCAGTCTCGCGACTGGTCGCACTACACAATCTCGCCGGTGCAGTCCGACGCATACCTTCAATCCGATTTAATGATCGTGCAGGGTGAGTGCAACGGGCTGCCCGAGTGGCGCATGCTCAATACGCCGTGCCGGCAGAACGCCGTTCTTGAATGCGTCTTCAATCTAGGGATCAAGCATTGGACAGCCGAGTTCCCTCGGGCGCGAGCTGCGATTCAAACGCAGGATTGGCAGGCGGCGCACGATCACTTGATTGCTTCTCCCGAGTGGGTCCTCGAAGTTGGTCGGGGGCGCGTTGTGCGGATTGCGGACTACCTGCTCTGGGGTGCCTACCCGGGAGTGGTGGTATGACAGGCCCCGAAATAACCGTCGATGGGGTGGCCGTACCCAATGTGGGCACGATCGTGCCAGCTAATATCGTGGTAGCGCACCACATTGCTGCGCTTGTGGTGTTGATCGGATACGGCGGGTTGTTCATGTGGTACATGATCTACACAACTCTGATTTTCGTGCACCTGCCGCTTGCGTCACAGACGCCGATTTTTACCGCGTGGGTTGGCGGAACTCAGACAATGATGGCTGGCCTTGCCGGCCTAATTTTTAAGTTCTATACTGATGCACGTTACGGAGATCGACACTAATGCTCAGCCTTATTCCGTTCAGAGATTGGGTCTACCTCGGCATCATTGCCGTGCTAGTTATTGGCGGTATTACGTTCACCGTTCATGAGCGCCACATCGGCGAGCAGAAAATAGAAGCCGCTGATGCGCGCGCTAAGAGCGCCCTCGATGCGGAAGTCAAAACGCAGACTGCTACCTTACAAGCCGCAGCTGACAAAGCTGCTGGAGATCGCGATGCTACTCAGAAAAGTTTCGATGCTTACGTTGCCGCTCACCCTGTTGGTGCTGTGTTCGTGTGCCACAACCCGAACAACGGCGGTAGCCGACTGCCCGCAGCCTCCCGCCCTGGAAGCAGCGGCGCGCGTGCCGGCGCCGGACCCGCAGCTGTTTCCGAAGTGCCTGCAGGAAGCCCTGCAGTCGACATCAGTTCCGCTCTCAGCACCATCGTGCGAGCAGCTGGCCGACTGGCTGGATTCGACCGAGAACTCCAAGAAGTAATCCCCCATGCCGACGGTAAGTAGACAGCAGCAGAAAGCTATGTTCGCCGCGGCGTCTGGGCACAGCACGCTCGGCATACCGCAGGGTGTTGGCAAGGACTTCGCCAATGCCGACATTGCTCGCGCGGCCCGCCAGCGTAGCTCGACGTTGCCGCAGCGCAAGCCGGCCTTCATGCGGCGCAGTGGATAAGCTGATCGTCAACGACCCGCGAACGCAGGCGTGGATGCACGCGCGCTCCGGCCTTCCTCGACAGTTCGACTTTCACAGCATAGCCCGCGAAGTCGATGGCGAGATCGTAAGCGCCTTCGGATTCGATAGCTTTCAAGAGAAGTCCTGTGCTCTGCACACTGCCACTGAGCGGCCGTATACCCGCGCGCTTCTGCAGGAAGTCTTCTGGACGATGTTCTGTCAGTGGGGATACGAGCGCTGTTATGCTATCATCCAGACGTCGAACGCTAAGTCATTGAATCTTGGTCGCCGCCTCGGCTTCAAAGCGGTAGGTGAGACGCCGGATCTCTGGTTCGGGGTTCTAATA
>DATCDL010000133.1:0-7925 GCA_036510715.1 Acidobacteriaceae bacterium | reverse complement strand
GCTGGTGGCGCGAGAGGCGATCCGTGCGGGTCGAGCACTTTCGTTGGCGCTGGGTGACCCGGTTGGGCGGTGGATCCTGTCGCCACGAGAGGCGGCTGCAAGTGAACGCGCGCTCACGATGGGGTCGCCGGATGCTCGCAGCCTGCGGGTCGACCGCACGTTTCTTGCTGGAGATGAGCCGTTGTCGCTGGGCACTGGGTGCATCTGGATCATCGATTTCAAGACGACCGAGCGGGGTTCGCGTTCCGACGCGGACTTTAAGGCGGCGGAGGTGGCAAAGTACCGGGCGCAGCTTGAGGCGTATGCAACGCTGCGACGGGCAATGCCGGATGGACATCTGCCCATCCGGCTGGGGCTCTTCTATCCCCTGGTGCCGCGCTTCATCCACTGGTTGAGCGACTCGCCTGTAGCAGTTGCGGTGTCCTAAGAGGGCACTTTTTCAAGCAGCTGAACCAAGGTGGCAGCGCAGCGTTCGCACTGTTCGCGGCTGACATCAAAGTGGGTGACGAGCCGAATTGCGTGCGGACCAATGGCGCTGGACAGTATGCCCTGGCTCTTCAGGCTCGCAACAACACTGGGCGCGTCGCAGCCGTTCTTGAGGGTAAACAGAACGATGTTGGTTTGGACCGACGGCAGATCGATCTCGACACTGTCGCAGGTTGCGACGGCCTCTGCGAGGAGCCTCGCGTTGGCGTGATCTTCGTGAAGGCGCGATGGACCCTGTTCAAGCGCGATCAATCCGGCAGCGGCGAGAATGCCGGCCTGACGCATGCCTCCGCCGAGCGCTTTACGGAAGCCACGGGCGCGGTCGATCGCGGCGCGGGAGCCCACGAGGATCGATCCGACGGGCGCGCCAAGGCCCTTGGACAGGCAGAAGTTCACGGTGTCAAAGCCGCTCGTGAGTTCTGCGACGCTGATGCCGAGCGCCGTTGCGGCGTTGAAGACGCGCGCACCATCGAGATGTGTGGGCAGGCCGGCCTGCGCGGCTCCTTGCCAGATTTCTTCGTAGATTGGGAGAGGAGTGACCGTGCCGCCAGCCATGTTGTGCGAGTTTTCGAGGCAGATGAGGGCGGTGGATGCGCGGTAGTAGAGCTTTGGCGCGATGGCGCGGCTGATCTGCTGCCAGGTGAGGATGCCGCGCTCACCGGCGATCGTCCGCGGGGAGCAGCCGGAGAAGGCCGACATCATCGCCATCTCCCAATCGAGAATGTGAGAACGCGCCTCGCAGATGACTTCCTGGCCGTGATTGGTGTGGAGCCGTATGGCGATCTGGTTGCCCATCGTTCCGGTAGGAACGTAGATGGAGGCTTCGCGGCCGAAGATCTCTGCAGCGCGTGCTTCGAGGCGGTTGATGGTTGGATCTTCGCCGTAGACGTCGTCGCCAACTTCAGCAGAAGCCATGGCTGCACGCATCGCGGGAGTGGGACGTGTGACGGTGTCGCTGCGCAGATCGATGATGCCTGAACTTGTTGCCAACTCTTTATCCTCCAGCGACGCTTACGCCGCAATGCCCATCAATAGATTTGTGAATACATCGTTCGAGACGAGACGCCCATGTAGTGTAAGTTGCCAGCGGCCTTCGTGGTCGAGCATGAGGCCGTCGCGGATCAGCTCTCTCGCCGCCACTTCGACAGGAGCAAGAAACTCGCTCGGGAAGTTTCGTCGCAGCTCTGAGATCGATAGGCCTTCGTTGAGGCGGAGGCCGAGAAAGAGAGTTTCTTCGAAGGCTTCGCGACCGGAGACATGGAGGGGAGTTCGAGGGCTGGCAGAGCTGGCGTACTGCGAGAGTTCGTCGGGATTGGCGAAGCGCACGGCTCCGTTTTCACGCAGCAACATGGAGTGTGCGTCGAGACCGAAGCCGATGTAGGGCGCACGCAGCCAGTATTTGCGGTTGTGTCGCGACTGATGATGTGTGGCGGCAAAGTTTGAGATTTCGTATTGCGGAAAGCCATGCTGGGGGAGCCAGGCGCAGGCCGCTTCGTAGGACTCCGCTGAAGATTCGTCGGCGGGAACTTCGTGGGCGTGGAAGCGCAGACCACCGGCGATGACCTCGCGGCCAAGGCGCGAGTCTTCGTCGATTTCGAGCATGTAGACGCTGAGGTGGGTGAGGCCGATGCTGGTTGCGACGTCGAGCGAGTGCTGCCAGGTGGCGGAGGTCTGATACGGAAGGCCGGCGATGAGGTCTGCGCACACTTCGGGTACTCCCGCCGATTGGAGGCGAACGATTTCGCGTATGCAGTCGCGCTCGGTGTGGGAGCGACCGACCGCAGCGCTTTCGCGATCGACGAAGGACTGGACGCCGAGGCTGATGCGATTGACACCGAGGCGCTGGGCTTCGTCGAGTACGGCGTCGGCGATTTGGCCTGGGGCGGCTTCGAGGGTGAGTTCAGCGTCGGGGGTGAGGTCGAAATTCTGATGAAGCGCGGCGAAGATGCGGCGAAGTTGGGTGGGCTCGAGGAGGCTGGGGGTTCCTCCGCCGAAGTAGAGGGTGTCGACGGTGCGGGGGAGGTGGGCGCTGAGGCGCCCGGCGGAGGCGGCGGCGGCATCGATCTCGGCGCAGAGGCTGGTCACGTAGCTCTCGATGGCTCCGGGGGAAGAGACTCCTGATGCGAAGTTGCAGAAGCTGCATTTGGCTCGGCAGAACGGCACGGAGACGTAGACGCCCAGCGTCGAATCCTGCGACGACGTTCTCAATGTATTCAAAGCCATCAAGTAATTGTTTCATGGGGCGACGGTGTTGATAGGCCGACCTGCTTCTTGAGGCTTAAAGCCTCTAAAATAGGGAGATGGCCGACGAGCAACCGAAGACCGCGGCAACACCCCGGAAGACTACGCCGGAAGATTCCAAGCGTGTGGGTGGGGATGATGACGTTGTGGGCAAGGCCTATGATGGCCGGCTGATGCGGCGGCTGTTTCGCTATCTGGCTCCTTATAAGCTGCAGGTGTTCATCTCCGCGGTGGCGATTGTGCTGAAGGCGGGGAGCAATGCGCTCGGGCCGTACTTCGTCAAAGTTGCGGTCGATAACTACTTCGCTCCCACGAATGGGAAGCATTCCTGGCTGGCCTCAAAGCTAAGTTCCAATGCAGTGCGGGGTGTCGCCGAGATCGCTCTTCTCTATTTCGCATCGCTCGGGCTGATCTTTGCACTCGAGATCGTCCAGACCTACATGATGCAGTGGACTGGCCAGAAGATCATGTTCGATCTGCGCAGCCAGATCTTTCGCCATATTCAGCGGATGCATGTGGCGTTCTTCGATCGCAATCCAGTTGGCCGCCTGGTGACGCGCCTGACCTCTGACGTCGATGCGCTGAACGAGATGTTCACCTCGGGCGTGCTCGCGATCTTCGAAGACATCTTCTTTCTGGCCTTCATCGTCGCGATCATGGTGAAGATGAGTTGGTTGCTGGCCCTGCTCACGTTGAGCGTACTTCCGGTGATCGTCTATGCGACGCATCTCTTTCGCCGCCATGTGCGCGACAGTTACCGGCGGCAGCGGGCTGCGACCGCGAAGATCAACTCGTTCACACAGGAGTATGTCTCGGGCATGAGCGTGGTGCAACTGTTCAACCGGGAGAAGCGGGCGTTCAACGAATTCTCTGCGGTGAACGACGAAAATAAGCAGGCTTGGACCGACGCAATTTTCGCCTATGCCCTGTACTACCCGGTGGTGGAGTTTCTGAGTTCGGTAGCGATTGCTTTGGTGATCTGGCGCGGCGGGATGGCCGTGATGCGGGCGACGCCTGCGCTGGCGGCACATGCTGGGTTTCTGCACCCGGTGGTGACGCTTGGCATCCTGATCGCGTTCATTCAGTATGCGCAGTGGTTCTTTCGGCCGATCCAGGACCTCAGCGATAAATACAACATCCTGCAGGCTGCCATGGCGGCTTCAGAACGGATTTTCAAGCTGCTGGATACGGAGTCCGAGGTGAAGAACATACTCGCTCAGCCACTGCATGGCGACGGTAGCGGCCGGATTGAGTTTCGCGATGTCTGGTTCACGTATCAGCACCTTACCGATGAGCAGAAGGAGCGGGTGCGCACGTTGCCCGACGATGAACTGGGTCGGTGCAGTGATATCGAATGGATCCTACGCGGTGTGAGTTTTGCTGTTGAGCCCGACACTACAGCGGCGATTGTGGGGCACACCGGCGCGGGCAAGACGACCATTACGGCGCTGATGATGAGGTTTTACGATGTCCAGCGCGGCGCGGTGATGGTGGATGGAGCCGATGTTCGCGAGCAGGATCTGCAGACGCTGCGGCGGAGGTTTGGAGTCGTGCTACAGGACCCGTTCCTCTTCTCCGGCACGATTGCACAGAATATTCGGCTGGGATCGAACTGGATCACCGAGGACGAGGTCGCCAACGCTGCCGAAGAGGTGAACGTCGCGGACTTCATCAGGACGCTGCCGCTGGGGTTTGCGGAGCCGGTGCTGGAGCGCGGATCGACGCTGTCGACGGGACAGAAACAGTTGATCAGCTTTGCACGGGCGCTGGCGCACCGGCCAGGGATTTTGATTCTGGACGAAGCGACGAGCTCGGTGGACACCGAGACGGAGTTTCGGGTTCGGCTGGCGCTGGAGCGGATGATTACGGGGCGCACGTCGGTGCTGATCGCGCATCGGCTGTCGACAATTCAGAGTGCGGATACGATCCTTGTGATGCATAAGGGCAGGCTGCGCGAGCAAGGCACACACCAGGAGTTGCTGGCGATGCATGGGCTGTACTTCAAGCTGTATCAGCTGCAGTACAAGGACCAAGAGCTTAGCGAAGATGCAGCGGCGGCTGTCTCGGCTTAGGCTCGCTTTTCAGCTGCGTCAATGAGTTTATCGATGCGCCGCTGACGGGCGTCCGGGGTCTGGTAGTGGAAGACGGCGAGCAGCTCGGTGCGGCGTTGCAGGGGCGTCATGTTGGCCCAGCCGGAGCGCGCTTTGGGGTGCTTGCGGAATGCGGCTTCGATGAGCGGCGGAAGCTCGACTTCGGCCTCCATGGTGGAGAGGAGGCGCTCGGCCATCTGCTGGGCGCGGTTCATGCGCGAGGCGTCGGACTTGACGCTGAGTATCCATTTTCCAATCTCGCGGCGCGTGTACTCGGTGAGGGCGTCGTACCAGGATCGGAGGCCTGGTTCGTCGTCGAGCAGGACGGCGAGTTCGTCGGGGAGCTCTGCGTCGCGGGGGTCGAGATCGGGCTCGATGCGGAACTCGGCGGTGTCTCCCGGGTGAGCGCCAGCTTCCCTCTGCATGGTGCGATTGACGAGGAGATAGAAGCCTCCGGTGGCGTGGGGGAAGAGCGATGTGCGGAAGGCGAAGCTGTTGATCTCGCCTCGCACACGGAGGCGAATCATCGTTGGCCAAACGTCGCTGGGTTCGAAGGGAAGGCGCGCGATCGTCCAACCGAGGGCTTGAGTTCCCTGCTCCAGGGTCGCGCGAAATATTTTGGCTCGATTCACCATTCTGTGCCTCCAGGAGAATCATCGTACATGCAGAGATAGACTTGGAGTATCGCTATGAAGCCCAACCCGCGAGTCTTTCTCTCCGCCGGAGAAGCATCTGGAGATGCGTACGGTGCGACGCTGATCGCGGCGCTGCGCGAGCGTCTGCCTGGGGCAATTTTTACGGGGCTCGGCGGAAGCCAGATGGAAGAGGCGGGGCAGGAGCGCGTGGTGAGGGCGGAGGACGTCGCGGTAATGGGCTTGACCGAGATTCTGCGGCATATTCCACGCATTTATGGGAGCTATCGCAAGCTGGTCGCGAGCATTCGCAGCAAGCGTCCGGATATTGCCGTGCTGATCGACTTCCCTGACGTGAACTTTCGGCTGGCAAAACATCTGCGGCGTGCGGGTGTTCCGGTGGTGTGGTTCGTGAGCCCGCAGCTGTGGGCGTGGAAGCGTGGACGACTGCGCTGGGTGCAGGAGCGCGTCGATAAGATGCTGGTTATTTTTCCGTTTGAGGAGCGGTTCTACCGCGAGCGCGGCGTCGATGCAGAGTTCGTGGGGCATCCGCTGGCAGGGACGGTGCAGTTGTCGATGTCGCGCGAGGCGTATGCGGAGGTGCACAGGCTGGACCCTGCGAAGACGTGGATTGCGCTGCTGCCGGGGAGTCGCTGGAAAGAGATCCGCGGCAACCTGCCTGCGATGCATGAACTGGCGATGAGCGACCTGATTACGAGTTCGGCTGCGTACACGACGTTTGACGGGGATACGACGAGGCAGCCGGACGATCCGGCGGCGCATACACGGTATGAATTTTTGCTGCCCGTGGCGTCGACGATCGGTGCGGATGCACTGCACCGGTACATTGGGGAGCTGAATGCAGAGCACTTGAAGTACTTTGGGCCGGAGGCCTCAAGCCTGCGGCTGACCCTGGTGCCGGATGCGCCAGAGGCGCTGTTTCACGCGCGGGCTTCCGTGGTGGCGAGTGGGACGGCCACTGTGCTGGCGGCGATTGTGGGCAATCCGTTCGTGGTGGTCTACCGGGTCTCAGCGCTGACGTTTGCGCTGGCGAAAAGGCTTATTGAATATCCGGAGGAGTTGGCGGGGATCGAAGACGATGCTGGTAATTTGCCGGTCGCGATGGTGAATCTGATTGCTGGGCGGAGGGTGGTACCAGAGCTGCTGCAGGGGCGGTTCACGGCTGCTAACGTCGCCACGGAGTTGGGACGAATTCTGGTCGAGGGGCCTGAGCGCGAAGCACAGATTGCGGGCCTGGCGGAGGTCAGGCGCAGTCTCGAAGCGGCCAGCTCGACGGGTGGGTCGCCGGTTGGACGGGTTGCAGAGGCAATTTTGATGCTGCTGGAACGGCCTCCTGCGTCCTCATCCAAAGCCGTAAACTAATCGTCTAAATGATTGTATGAACTGGGTGAAACGTGACACTGTTGAATCTCCGAGGTCCCGCAGCATGCTGAAGCGTCTCTCCGTCGTCCTCGTGGCAGTACTTGCTATCGCTCAGGCTCATGCGGCCATTCCGCTGCGACCGCAGATCGATATAACGGGCTATGTTCTCCATGCTGACCTTGACCCCTCCACGGGCAAGTTGAGCGCCACGGCGGTGGTCACGTTTACAGCGCTCGAAGACCTGAATGTCGCTGTCTTCGGGTTGAACAATGCACTGCAGGTTGCGACGGTGAGCGATGCGACCCATCCTAACCTGCCGTTCGAACGCAACGTGACGGACTCTACCGTGCGCGTGACGCCTGCGGCCATCATCAGCAAAGGAAGCAGCGCTACGTGGACTTTCAAGTACGCCGGCGTGCCGACGGTCGACACGAGTCCTGTGGACGGGATCACGTTTGTGAAAGTGAGCGATCCGGTCAGCATCCTGCTGTATCCGGGGCGCTGGTTTCCGATTGCGTTGCCCGGGTTGTTTACCGACCGATTCACGGCGGAGATTCATGTCACTGTCCCGAAGGGCGAGACTGTTGTGGGCAGTGGGGCCGGCAAAGCGAATGAACACGATCTTGCCGATGGGCGCGCTCAGTTCGACTTTAACTGGGACAAACCGGGGTTCCCCGGAACCATTATTGCGGGCAAGTTTCTGCCGCCGATTACGGCTCCTGGAATTCCAAATATTCGGGTATTTCTGACCGAGGCGAACAAGGCGAAGGGGCATGACTTCGCGATCAACGTTGCCAAAGAGTTCGAGTTCATGACGGACAAGTTTGGACCGGCGGAGACTGGGCGGCTGGATGTGGTGGAGTTGCCGGACGACTCGGTTTCTGCGTCGTGGGCGCCGGAGATTGTTGCGATCAAACCGAGCCATGGGAATGCGCGGCTGCTGGCAAATACGGTGGCGCATCAGTGGTGGGGATCGAAGATTTCTCCTGCAACGCTGAATGATGCGTGGATCACCAACGGCATGAGCCGCTATGCGGAGCTAATGTATGTGGAGGACCAGGACGGTAAGGCGGGTTTTCAGAACGCGATTACG
>DATCDL010000132.1:0-3768 GCA_036510715.1 Acidobacteriaceae bacterium | reverse complement strand
GGGGCTGGTCGGCGGATGACCACCATGCACGCGATTTCTTTGACCTCGCATGGGACGGCGACCCGGATATCACTCGGGTTCACGCTAGGCGCTCGGGAAGAAGGTGAGGGAAAAGATGGTTGAGTGGCCCCGAACGGAACGAGTTCGCCGGACCCGTCCGACTGTAAGTGCTGAGGAAGACTTCCTGGCCCAGCTTGATTTAGCTGTGACCAGACAAAGTGTGCCCTTTCGTACTCTTGTCGACGCAATTTTGAGCGCCCGCCGTACCGCAGCGGATGCTGACAGAACATTGCCGATTTTGACTACGCTGTCGCGTGAGGCCTCCGGCACAGAAGACAATGAAAGCGGAGACCGGTTATTGGCCTGGGCATGCGTGGAAGCCCTCAGAGAGATGCCGACCAGCGAAACCTGGCACTATCTTTGGTCATTGACGTGGCATTCATCCGAACTGGAGCGTGATTTACCACGCGTCACTAGAACGCTTGCCTTACTGGAGCCTGAATTCAAATCCCAGTTTCTTGAAATCGCAGCAGCGGTGATACAAGATGCGGTAGATAAGCCAGGTCGCCGGGCAAACCCGCGTGAGCGCGAGTTGCTTCTCCAACTGAAGGACAACTGGAAGCAGAACCCCAGCCTTCTCAGCGTGTGGTGGGGCCTGCGGGAAGGTCAGCACTGGATGGTGCGTGACGATGACGGCGTCTTCGCAATCCTGGCGGATTTGGCTCCCGCGAACTTCATCCAGCTGTTGTCCCTGTTCAGTGATCCCTTCCCTATTCCTTGGGTTTTGAGTTTTGCTGGGGCTGACTGGTCATTCGACCGATGGAAGACCCTCTTTTCCCTCGCACCGCCAGCATTTAACGAAGATCGTAGCTGGAACGGTTCAGCCATTGCACCGCTCTTGCTTGTGATCGCCCGCGACCGGATTTCGGAGGCGCAGAACGAAATAGGCCCACAGGCTTCCGAAGAAGAATTGAAGGATGTGGCAGGTAAGATAGATCAACTCACGAGCGAAATTGCCAAGGCACTTGCTGTTCGACCCGATGCCATTCCATGTGCGGAACGCTGGATGACTTGGCTGATGCGCCAGACCCTCGGCGGGGTTGCAAATGAGGCCCTGCCTTATCCAGCGAATGCCCGTTCACGGGGATATGTAGATTCTGTTTTGATCAGTACTATCGGAAGAGAGCTTGGCAATAGCTTCTGGAGCAGTTTGGCCGCTCCTGATGCAGAACAATGGGAGCACTGGTGCTATAGGTGTGTTCTTGTAAATCTAGCCACGCTTGACGTCGCTTGCATGCCAAGCGCCGAGGACTTTCTGGACCAGTGGAAGCTCAGCCCTGAGGAGTGGGCCGAGATGCGCGGGCAATCGTTAAGAGACCGCGCCGCACTGTTCGGGGTCTTTGGCAAGCGAGCCGATGCCTACGGATCGCGACTGCTGGCGATTCCCTTGGCAGAGGCTCATGAACCGCAGCGAGTTTGGCGGCACCTTTGGGATACTGCTGAGACCATCCGTGATATCGTCGAATTTGGTGATCCCGACGCTAGGCAGGACCACGCGTTGGACACAGGACTGGCAGCCTGCGAGCTGATGCAACTAGTTTTTGCCCTCGGGCTCATGATGCTGGAGTGCGTCGTCGATCCCAACCGAAAGATTCAGTGCGGACGCCAAGTGTCGCTCGAAGTGCTATTTCAGCTGCTTGCCGACGCGGTCGGGGAGATGTCGGCGATTGATAGATTTAGTCGAACCTTTTGGAATGATGCTGTTCGGCATCTCGCGGTCCGCCGAGCGATCTGGGTCGGTGGCAGTGGTCAGCTAGCAGCGACATTCCCAGACGATGCCAAGCCGACTTTTGGCGACTTCATCGCTGAGCTTTCGGGAGACACGGAAGGCCTGCTGGCGCTTATAGATGTGGCGTTGCGGAATCGCGTCAGCATAGATATGTTGCGGAAAGCGCTCGATGACGCTGGCATCGATCTCGTCGCACATATATCATTGGCCGATCGCCTAATCGCGATCAGTCCCAAACGCTCGGGCGTTGGTCCCGAACAGCTCTCAGCCGCTCGTTCTCTCCTTGCTTCGAGTGCTCCGGCGACGTGAGGTGTCTGGGCCTATTTCCGCTTTGACGGGATGTCGAGCGCAGACATCATGTACAAAACAGCCTAGTGGTTTACCCTATGTGATTTCTCTGAAAACTAGAGCAAACTCTCTTTCATGTTTTATCGCCTCGAAGATTTTGGCATTTGGATATTTGCCGCGCGCAATCTGGATGATTTCGTGTTTGTCGTCGATGGCCATGCTGCAACCCAGATACACCGCCCCGATCTCTTCGGGAGCAAAGGGCAGAATTTCAAAGCTTCGCGTTTTATCGCGCAATGATGTGACAATTCTCCACTCCTTTTCATAGGCCCAGGCGTCATTTTTTGTGAGAGTAATATAGTCAAACACATACTTCCGAGTGGCATCCAAATCCATCAGAGCCGCGAAGGTGAGACGGGGCATTTGTTTCATATAGCGAACCGGCCGCGCCAGTATGATAGGAGAGTCCACTTCCGGAAGCGACAGGAATTTTATGGCAATACCAGTGTGACGTTGAGCGTAGTGTGACCACATAAGAAGATTATCGTGTGTTTCGGATACGCAGAAAATCGTGATGTCGGCCAGGATCGCGCGAATTTTAGCGTTAGTTTCCGGATTGATCTTGGTTGCTTGTTGCATCCCCTCGATTACGCCTTCTCGCAACTCGGCCAACTCGTCCTCGGTGTATTGTAAATCTGGGTTTTGCATATGCACCTGTCGGATCATCTCAATCACGGGGGAAAAGAAGGCGAACTGGCTAACGTTGAGCGGTTGCGACGAAGTTATCGTTTCGATGAATTGACAGAGGCTTTGCTTAACAAGGTCGGCGGTATGCTCTTCAAGATGCAAATCAAACTGGTTATCAAAAGGATCGTTGAAAAGAGGGGGTGTTGACCATTTTCGCGAAGCGCTTCTCAGGGTTATCTTCGCGGAACTTGCCGTATAATACTTGAAGAATCCGTCTTTCTCATGCACGGGGGTTATCATACCGTGCTTCCTGTTCGCTGAGGCTCTTGTCATTAGATCCAGCCGGTTTTCTACTGATATCGTGTCCCGATCCGACCGTCGCCGTATCCCGCCCATTCACCGCGCTGGAAGGACTGTGAACCATCCGACCAACCTGCGGCACGCCAGAGCGCATCGAACAGCGGACGAAGCAGATTTCCCGCTGGTGTCTCCATCCGCTCCAAGTACAATTCGGGCAGAACAATGGTCGGTCGATCGAATCCATATGCTCTTCCCGGGCGCGAGCGTTCCAACCGGACACCCATCACATCCGTCAGTGTAACTCGCAAAATTGCCGGCGATGTGAAGCCTAGCTGACGGTATCCTCCGATAAGCTTGTCTAAAGTTTCCACGATTTGTCGTTCGAGTGGATAGCCATTGATGACTGCCGGCGGGGCGTTCTGGGGCACATCTTCGAGTGTCTCAATTATTTCGGTGATCCCTTGATTTGTCACCATGCTACACCACAATGACACAGAATATAGCTGTCGGGGCGGAGGCAATTGCCAGCGCGGTTGCCAAAGTTGCCAGCCCTCGACGGTCGTGCGGTCCTCGAAACTGTCGTAGTGTGCAGGCTTGAAGCAGGAGCAAAGCCGACGCATCGCAGCATGGTCAATCTCGGCTCCCGGTTGAAAGGCTGATATCGGCATCAGATGGAGAAACAACTTCGGGCCAAGAAGCAGAAC
>DATCDL010000131.1:0-3679 GCA_036510715.1 Acidobacteriaceae bacterium | reverse complement strand
CGCCGTAGATATCCGTAATTCCACCCACAGTAAGTTGAAGCGAATTCGAGACCCCTGCTGGCAGTGGATCATCAAGCCATATCTCGAGGCCCAAACTTTGTCTTGCTCCGAGAACGCGCGCGGGATATGAAGTTGGCTCGCGTTGCCCTGGGTTATACGTGACCGTGACCGTATTCGTCGGATAGGTCTCCATTAGCGGGACGTTTGCATTGACGAACAAAGCGTTGCGTAAATGCTTCGCGTCGGATGATGCAAGGGTGGGCATGGCCGTAATCGATGCGTCCAGGAGGTTGCCAGTTGCGTCTTTCGCCTCGACCAAATAGGTTCGATCGGAATGCAGAGGCTGCTTGAGTGGCAGAGTTGCCCTGTTGCCAGGTCTCATTTGAACATGGCCGGTCAGATCTAGGTGTTGCGACGAAACGTCCTTGAGACTTGATAAGGAAGAGTTTGCATTCGTGACCTCATAAATCTTGTAGTTCTGAATGATCTCCCCGGGCGAACTTGAATCGGTAAACCAGCCTGGAGGGGCAGACGTTCCAACTGCCGAAAGCAGTAACCAAAGATGGTGCTCGTCTCCCTGATACGGAATGACCGAGATGGACGTCGTTTTAGGAGTTTGCGCAATGCATCTTGCATTCGCCATCAGGACGCAAAGCACTACAAAGCCTGCCACGTGGAGGATTCGTGGACGAGAAGGGCTCAAGGCTCTAACCCCTGCCCTTCACAGCTTTCCTGGCAGTAGGCTTCTTCGCCGCGTCTTTCTTTGCCGCGCCCTTGTTCGCCAATCCCTTTACTGGAGATGCCGTTGCGAACGGCATCATGACCTTCGCAAGCATCGTAGTTTGGGCGCAAGGCGCTAACTGCATGTAAACAGAGCTAAACGTCTGCACCCCACCTCCTGTGATGAACTCTCCGGGCGTCATTTCGTGAGCAGACGTGCAGGAGGCAAAGAGCGGGTCCTGATATATCTGCTTCATGAAACGCGGAACGCCATAGGTGTCGTAGTCGAGATTCGGGACCTGTTCCGCCCAAATATCACGCAGCTGAGAATCGGCAGTATATTGCGCAGGAACAGCACCGCACCAAAGATTGATGACTAGCTTCAAATGATATTCGACCTGATCCACGGATTCCCTCCAGGAAATAAGGCGATGCGTTTTTATTGAGCAGACAGCATAACAATAGCACCCGAACAGTCTTTCCTCTTGAAGTCTCTTCGGTTTACGAAAACAGACGATCCAGTTGCCGGCTTGCATTGTCGGCGGCTCAGTCAGCTCCGAGCAGATTAGCAAACGGGAAACGCTGATGCCGCCGTCCATTTTTATGCCGCGGCTCGGTCGCGAGATTCCAGTCGCGATGCCGACGTATCGTTACTGATCCGTCGTACCTCTGCGGTGCGCAACAAAAGTGCAGCTCATAGAGTCCACACCTTCTACCCTAACCTGAATCTTCATCAGATATCGACCCAGAATGGGTATAGAGTTTTAGCGGGGCTTTGCTTCTTGCACTTGATCAGCGAAATTTACCTTGATAGACGGCCCAACCGTAAAGAGCGCCCATAAGGTGACGCGACCGGCCAGACAACTGGCCCTGGAGTGCGCCGCTGCAGATTGATTCGACAGTAACGCGGTTGCAGTGCAGAAACTCCAGGTGGTCAACCTCCCAATGATCACGGGCGCGCCAACTTAGCCGCTTTGCGCTGATCTTCGAGGATGACAGCTTGGTCTGGAGCAAGGCGTAGAAGTTCAGATCGCGGCCATAACGAAGATTGAAGGCTGCACCGATGAAGGGGCCTGGTTTGAGTGGAAGTAGATGCTTGGCCGCGATTCCGATTTCTTCCCGGAGTTCTCTCTTTAGCGATTTTCCGAGATTCCAATCGTGTGGATAGGGCAGGAACATCTGCCAACCAACAGCGTCTTTTCGGTAGTCGACCGCGCCACCAACCGAGGCGCCAAGGCTGCCGACGCCGGAGGCAACTGCGCTGGAACGGCGTTGGAGCACGAAGTATCCATCGCTAGTGAGTAGTAATCCTGTGACGCTCATTCGCAGAGAGTAGCGGCGCGCAGCGTCTTTCACGTCCGAGAGGTCCACAAACTCTTCGTCCCAGGCCGGACCTTCGAAAAGACGCCGCATATCGGGCAGCGTTCCTGGGGCGCAGAGATTCACTGAGAGTTCTCTGACAACGTAATCATTGTAACGACAGAGGAGTCCTGGCACGGTATAGCGGGTATCATCCCCGGATTGCTTGGGATGCCCGGTACAGCATAGGTTCTTCTCCGCGCTCTTTGCATTGAGCGCGGAGTCCCTGCTGTAAGCATCCCAGCGCCCGGCGGCGAACCCTTCCCAATCGAGAGCCCTTTCGGCGGCCTCGTACTGCAACGCAGAGGGAACTTCATCGGCTGCCCTTTCAGCGACGACGCTGAAAGCCTTGTCTCTTTGTGGAGGGATCAGGAAGTAGACAGGGATCCCGGGAATAGGCATCTTCGCCAGCTCGGCTTCTTGCATGCGGCACCGATACGCATAGTAAATTTCGCGGTCCGATGGAGTCTCATTGGCGCCAACCGGCAGGCTGTATTGGGGAACCTTGCCCGCGGACACAATGTCCTTTGCCTTTTGCCTCTTTTCTTTCGTTTCCTTGTAGAAGACAAGGAAAATCCCAATGATGCCTGCGGCAGCAATCGTCAAAGTGGTTCCGGAGGCAACATCTGGCCAGCTTGACGCAACCAGTCCGTTCCACAAGCTATCGAGCGGAGAGCGCAAGTGGGTCCAGCGTGGCCATTCCGCATTGAAGCGGATGTAGATGTAAAACAACAGAGGAATTCCGCCGATTACTAGAGAACCGAGAATAGCGACGTTGGCAACTCGATGCCAACGAAGGGTCCATCGGGCTCGCATGAGTACGGCCGCAGAGAGCTTTCCAAGTGCACTGGAGGGGGGCTTCTCCGACTGAGGAAGGGCCGAGTACCTGTGCTCCGCCCAATTGTAAGGGTCGACCGGGGACCCGGAAGATATGTATGTGCACAAGATGCTTTGGATTCCATGCGGTTTTGGATTGCTGGTGGTATCAATCGTCAGGCCACCGTCGAAGCGCTCGTATTGATTGGCGAGGTCTCTGACTCTGGTGGCGGAGAGATCTGTGCCTGCATGCTCGGGTTCTTCGCGCAAGCGGCGAAGAAGGCGATCGACCGCGACTTGTGCTTCGCAAACACATTGCACAATGTAGAGTGCAGCGTCGAAGCGCCGGGCGACCTCGGCGATTTCGGCTCTTGCCTTTGTTGGAAAATAGGTAGCCGTAACTGAGACGATCGAATGCGTACGGAGAGCCTTGATGGCCTCGTGATGCATCATTCGATAGGCAGCATCGCGTCTCGACTTGTCATGTATCTGCCCCGGAATCCGCGTTCTCCGCAGATCATCCATTTCGAAGCTGGCGGAGTTGGGAAAGTATGTCAGAAAGACCTTGCGAACGTAGGTCTTGCCAGCACAAGGATGGCCGCAAAAGACGACGATCTTCTTGCGATTGGCGGAAGGATGTTCGTCAGGTTCTTGCATTGATGTTTCCCTTCCTAAATTCAAGTTTCATCCACATCCAAATGGTTGGACAGAATTTCCATTTTCGCTCCCCAATACGCCGGAACGATCTACATTGCAGCCGTGCTCATGCGGATATGGGTATCCT
>DATCDL010000130.1:0-10865 GCA_036510715.1 Acidobacteriaceae bacterium | reverse complement strand
CGCCGGGTTCCTCGTAATCTTCTCGTTGTCGATGCCAACACGGAAGATGAGCGAGAAGGCCGCCTGCCAGCGGTTCCGGCTCGAAGGTTTCCAATCGCGCGCCTCAGCCTGTTCGGTGAGCCAGCGGACAATCTCCTGTTTGGTAATCTCTTCGGCCGCCCGGTCACCGAAGACGAGGAGGAATTCGTTTATCTTGAGCTCAAGCTCGTGAGTGCTCTTTGAGGTATTCTCCGCCCGCGAGTGTTCGAGGGCATCGGCGCAAAGGGCGCGGAACAGGATCGCCTGACGCGGAGAGGGAAGCTTCCGGCCTTCCAGTTTGGCGCTTCTGCGGATCGCCAACAGGTTGATGGCAGCTTCGCGCCTTCCGACTTTTTCACGATGGCGCTTGCGCTGGGCGTCGAAGTATTGAATCCACCAGATATTCGAGCCCTTGGGGTCCTCGTAAATGCCGCGCAGCTTCTCCCGCTTTCTCGCCATCAGACAACCCCCTCCACCTTCATGGTACCTGACTGCCTGAAAAACCATGGTCAGGTACATCATTTTAATTGCCGGCGGGAGAGGATCTGCGGGTACGCACTGAAGCTGGAGTGCTCTTCGAAATCGGTAGTGGTGCAGTTTCCGGATCGGCGACCGACCAACCGAAACTGCAGGACGGGGTCGAGGCGGAGCCGGAAACGCGGTTTGGCCTGTTCTCGTCAACCCAGGATCATGCCCAGGCAGATCGGCGAACACTGGCCGACATTCCGTTACTTATCGCGGCCGTGAATATTCAAAGTGCGTAACGGCGCATGCGATCCGGTCGTTCCAAACGGGTTTGACAAATGGAATCACGGCGGGGCTCTTTGGGAGCGTCGAAACTCTTGAAAACTCTATGCGATTTGACTCGAAAGGGGCACCAGATAAACGAATCATAAAACGACTGAAAGCACATGACTTCCCGAGGCCAATGCGAAGTGTCCCGAAACCTATACCTTCAAAAACACTCCTCGCATGCCCTGGATGCAGTGTTTTCATCGTTTGTGAAAATGATCTCCATTTCTGCTCCGCGAATTCCATCAATTCAATAGCGGGCTCTGTCCTTCCGGTCGCGCACGACGGCATGGGGTAAATGTTTATATAGATGGAGGCGGAACCGGGACTGTCGGAACAGACTATCTCTTGGTTGGCGAGCTACCGGGTGCCTCGGCGTTAGAATCATCTTCGAAACGTCGAACCAAATGAACTTCTTGAAATCCATGTCCGTTCGAGTTGCTGGCGTTCGCACGATGCGAATTCTCGCCTGCCTGGCGGTTGTAGCGACAGTCACCTGGATCGCTTTCTCTGTTTTGAACGTCAATGCCCTGATTGTGGGTTTCGCCTACGTCCTCGTTGTGCTGATCGTGGCGGCCCAATGGGGTCTGACCGAATCGTTTGTGACGTCCGTGGCGGCGATGCTCTGTCTCAACTTTTACTTTCTTCCGCCACTCCTGACCCTCACTATTGCAGATCCGCAAAACTGGGTAGCGCTGTTCGTCTTTATGGTGACAGCAATCACCGCGAGCAAACTTTCAGCGAGTGCTCGGAACCGCGCAGCGGAAGCTCAGGCTCGCAGAATCGAAGTAGAGCGCCTCTACCAGCTCAGCCTGTCGTTGATGCTGATCGATAACACGAGCCAGCTCGGGCCCCAGGTCGCGGCCAGTGTCAGGAAGCAGTCGGGCTTCTTTGCAGTTGCTTTCTGTGACAGGCAGACTTCTGAGATCTTTTTTGCGGGAATTGAAGATCAGAGGATCGAGCAGGATATGTTGCGCTCCGTTGCCATTGGGGACGCGGCATGGTTTGTCTCCCGAAAAGCATCGACTCCCGTGAGCATCGAGGCGATTGTTGTCCCGGTCGCGCTTGGAGGGAGAATGCTGGGCAGTCTCGGCGCGATCGGCCCTTCATTATCGGAACCTGCCGTGCAAGCGATTGCGAATCTGGTCGCAACCGCAATCGAGCATGCCGGCCAACAGAGCGCTCTTGGGAGACTTGAAGTGGCTCGCCGCAATGAGCAGCTTCGCAGTACCCTTCTCGATGCGCTCGCGCACGATTTTCTCACCCCTCTCACTTCCATCAAGAGCTCCATAACTACCGTACGTTCCGAATATAGTCACGACCTTGAGGAAGACGAGTTCCTTGCCGTTGTGGAGGAAGAGACGGACAGGTTGGGCGAAATGATCAATGAGACCACGGATATGGCGCGGATCGAGCCCGGTAAGCCTCAAATACGGCGCCGCCAGGTTTCTGTGCCGGATATCATTCGCTCTTCTCTCCATCGCATGAAAGCGCTCTTGGACGGTCGCCCGCTGAAGGTCCAGATTCAGGAAGACATTTCACTCGTCGATGCAGATCCAGATATGATCGGCCTCGCGATCCGGCAGTTGCTGGGCAATGCCGTCAAGTATTCCCCTCCTGAGACAACGATTGCAATATCGGCAAGCCAGGCCGGCGACACCGTCACAATAGCGGTCCGGGATCACGGCCCGGGTATACCTCCAGACGAACTCGATGCGATCTTTGAGCGTTTCTATCGTGGGAAGCAAACGCAGGAATCGGTTGCCGGGACAGGAATGGGGTTGAGCATTGCGCGCGACATCGTACGCGCTCATGATGGAAAGTTGCGGGTGCAGAACACGCCGGAAGGCGGCGCCCAGTTCTCGTTCACATTGCCCGCATTTCATGAGGTCCAGTTGTCATGAACACGGCAAAGATTCTCGTTGTCGATGACGACCCGCAGCTTCGGCGGGTGATGAAGGCTGCGTTAACCAAACAGGGATACATCATTGGAGATGCAAGAAGCGGCGAGGCAGCGCTTGAGAAGCTGCGCGACGAGCGCTATGACCTGGTCATCTTGGACCGGAATATGCCGGGAATGGGCGGAATCGAAGCCTGTCGTTCAATTCGGGAGCATTCAGACATCGGGATCATCATGCTTACTGTTAGAAAGACCGAACTGGAGAAAATCGAAGCTTTGGACGCAGGCGCGGATGACTACATTACAAAGCCGTTCAGTATGCCCGAACTGCTCGCACGCCTTCGAGCCAACCTGCGGCGTACCCCCCTAGCGCCGCGCCAGGGATCGACCGTGATCACATTCGATGAAGTTCAAGTGGACCTGGGTAGTCACCACGTTTCAATTCAAGGCCGTGACATGCGCCTGACTCCCAAACAGTTCGAGGTTCTCAACTATCTGATCGCGAACCCAAACGTTGCAATTCCTCATGCAAAGATTCTTCAATCCATTTGGGGCCCAGACTACGGCGGCGAGGTCGAGTATCTACACGTTTTAGTTAACCAGCTTCGCAAGAAGATAGAGCCTGACCCCTCCAAGCCCCGATATATCCTCACCGAGCCATGGTTTGGTTACAGATTCCAATTAACTACCGATAAAAAGTAGCTCGCGCATGTTTTCCAGCAACAGCAGGCAGTTGCGAACGATTGAACCGATTCGCGCCTATACCAACGCCTATACCAATCTGAGCCAATCCCTTTAGGAATAAATTAGGCAGCTCTCAGGACTTTATTAGAGACAGAGTCATAGCCTTCCTATTGTGCAGGCTGGCACTAACAGCCTGGCTGGAAGGTGCGCCGTGGTTGCACTGGTCGTAATAAGCGCGTTTTGTGCCTTTGGCGTTGCATTCATGATCTTTGTCTTGGTCGGCACGCAGCGCGATCTGAACCGGCAAAGAAGAGCCAATGCACAGGGCCAAAATTCATTTCCAAGACATTGGTGGAGATGAGACCTTCGGACATGATGGCCTTACAGGCAAGATTCTGCATGGGCCACATACGGTGGATTCTGCTCAGTTCGCGGCAGCGCCTGGGATCAACCGCATGGGAATCGATAGCCCCGGATGCACTTTACCGGATGGAGAAGTGAGACCTGCGATGCAAGATTTAACGATGTTGCTATTCACTGTAGTTTTCTTCGGCCTGGCGTTTCTCTACGTCAAGGCTTGCGAGAAGTTGAGGTAACCCATGGATATCATCACTGGATTTGCGCTGATTCTGTCTGTTTTGCTGTTCGGCTACCTCATCACCACGTTGCTTTTCCCGGAGAAGTTCTAACATGTCCGCAAACGGTTGGTTGCAATTTGCCATATTCTCCGCGGTTCTGCTGGCAAGCGTTCGTCCGGTGGGCATCTATCTTGCTCGCGTGCTCGAGGGCGAACGCACCTGGCTGGATCCGGTCCTCCGCCCCATCGAACGGCTCATTTACAAGCTGTGCGGCATCCATGCCGACAAGGAGATGAATTGGCGCGAATATGCTTATTCGGTGCTGGGCATCTCCGCCGTGAGCCTGGTGGTCACCTACGGCATTGAGCGGCTACAACATTTGCTCCCTTGGAATCCGCAAGGGCTCGCCAATGTAGGGCCGGACCTGGCCTGGAACACGGCCGCCAGCTTTACCACTAACACCAACTGGCAGTCGTACGTGCCCGAGACCACGATGAGCTATCTCACCCAGATGGCTGGCCTTGCGTATCACAACTTCCTCTCGGCGGCGATGGGCATCGCGGTGGCCGTGGCGCTGATCCGGGCCATCAAGCGGACCAGCTCGGCCACCATCGGCAACTTTTGGGTGGACACGACGCGCTCACTGCTCTATGTGCTGCTGCCGGCCTCCATCATCGGCGCACTGCTGCTGGTCGCGCAGGGTGTTCCGCAGAACCTGCACGCATACACCTCGGCGCATACGCTGGAAGGCCAAACGCAGACCATTGCGCAGGGACCTGTGGCCTCGCAGGAAGTTATCAAGGAGTTAGGCACCAACGGCGGCGGATTCTTCAACGCCAACAGCGCCCATCCCTTCGAGAACCCCACGCCGCTCACCAACCTCTACGAAATGTTCTTTATCTTTGCAATTGGCGCAGGACTCACGTATACACTGGGCCACATGACCGGCTCGCCGGGCCACGGCTGGGCCGTGCTGGCAGCCATGTTCGTGCTCTTCTCCGCCGGATTCGCCACCGTCTACTGGGCCGAGTCGCATCCCCATTTGCTCATTCACGGCGCCGCGCAGACCGGAACCCTCACTGCGCCCGCTGGCAACATGGAAGGCAAGGAGGTTCGCTTCGGCGTCAGCCAATCCTCGCTGTTTGCCACCATCACCACCGACGCCAGTTGCGGCGCGGTCAACACCATGCACGACTCGCTTACTCCGCTGGGCGGCATGATGGTGCTCATTAACCTCATGTTTGGCGAGGTGGTCTTTGGCGGCGTGGGTTCGGGCCTCTACGGCATTCTGATCATAGTGGTGCTCTCGGTCTTCATCGCCGGCCTCATGGTGGGCCGAACCCCCGAGTACCTGGGCAAGAAAATCGAGGCCTACGACGTGAAGATGACGATGCTCTACGTGCTCATCTTCCCGCTCATCATCCTCACGTTTACGGCCATCTTCGTGCTCTTGCCCAACATCGGCCTCAGCAGCCTGGGCAATCAGGGCCCGCACGGGTTCACCGAGATCCTCTACGCCTTCACCTCCGCGGCGGCCAACAACGGCTCGGCGTTTGCCGGACTTAACGCCAACACCTGGTGGTACAACGTGATGCTGGGCTTCACCATGCTAGTGGGGCGCTTCCTCATGATCGTTCCGGTGCTGGCTTTGGCCGGCAATCTGGCAAGCAAGAAGAGCGTGCCGCCCTCGCCGGGAACCTTCCCTGTGAACACCGCGCTGTTCACCGTGCTGCTGGTCAGTGTGATCCTCATTTTGAGCGCCCTCACCTTCTTCCCGGCACTGAGCCTGGGACCCATCCTGGAACACCTGTCACTCAAGGCAGGCCAGCTTTTCTAACCGATACCGCATCAGGACAAGGCGAAACGGACTGTCATGCTTGAAAAAAAGAGTCTTTGGAACACGGAAATCATGGCCCAGGCGCTTGTGGACTCGGTCCGCAAGCTCAATCCCCGCGGTATGGTCAAGAATCCAGTGATGTTTGTGGTCGAGGTGGGCGCTGTGCTCACCACGGCGCTGCTCATCGACAACACGGTTCATCATCGCGCCGGCTTCGGCTTCAACCTACAGATCACCCTCTGGCTGTGGGTCACGGTGCTGTTCGCCAACTTTGCCGAGGCCATGGCCGAGGGACGCGGCAAGGCCCAGGCCGACACGCTACGCAAGGCCAAGGGCGAAACGATTGCCAACCGCTACACTGCCGACGGAGGGTTTGAAGAGATCGCCAGCGGTCAGCTCCGCGCTGGTGACCTGATCTACGTTGAGGCCAACCACTACATCGCCGGTGACGGCGAGGTCATTGAAGGCGTGGCCTCTGTGGACGAATCGGCTATTACTGGCGAATCGGCTCCGGTCATCCGCGAGGCCGGCGGCGACCGCTCGGCAGTCACCGGAGGAACCAAAGTCCTTTCCGACTGGATCAAGGTCAAAATCACCTCCAACCCCGGCGAAACCTTCCTCGATCGCATGATCGCCCTGGTCGAAGGCGCCACCCGCCAGAAGACCCCCAACGAGATCGCGCTCAGCATCTTGCTCTCCGGTCTCACCATCGTCTTTCTGCTGGCTGTGGTCACGCTGCAACCCTTTGCTATGTATTCCAAGGCCCCGCAGACGATCTTCGTGCTTGTCTCGCTGCTGGTCTGCCTGATTCCCACTACCATCGGCGGCCTGCTCTCGGCTATCGGCATCGCCGGCATGGACCGTCTCGTCCAGTACAACGTGCTGGCCATGAGCGGGCGTGCTGTCGAAGCCGCTGGGGACGTAAATACTCTGCTCCTCGACAAGACCGGCACCATCACGCTGGGCAACCGCCAGGCCACTGAGTTCCTCACCGCCCCGGACGTCACCCCGGAACGCCTCGCCAACGCCGCGCAACTCGCCTCGCTCTCGGACGAAACCCCCGAAGGGCGCTCAATCGTCGTCCTGGCAAAGGAGAAGTACAACTTACGGGGACGCGACATCAGCGGCATGCACGCCGAGTTCGTTCCCTTTTCTGCTCAGACCCGCATGAGCGGCGTCAATCTGCCCGGCACGATTATCCGGAAGGGCTCCGTAGATGCCATTGCCCGTTTCCTGGAAGAGCAAGGCTCCTCGCTGCCCAAGAAGGTGGCCGAGCAGGTAGAAGAGATCGCCGGCGCAGGCGGGACGCCCTTGGTCGTCGCAGAGAATGCCGCAGCTTTGGGCGTTATCTATCTCAAGGACATCGTCAAGGTCGGACTCAAGGAGCGCCTTGCCCGCCTTCGCGCCATGGGCATCCGCACCATCATGATCACCGGCGACAACCCGCTGACCGCTGCGGTCATCGCCCGCGAGGCCGGGGTCGACGACTTTCTCGCCGAGGCCAAGCCCAAGGACAAGATGGACCTGATCAAGCGCGAGCAGGCGAAGGGCAAGCTGGTGGCGATGACCGGCGACGGCACAAACGACGCTCCGGCACTGGCCCAGGCCGACGTGGGCGTGGCGATGAACTCCGGCACCCAAGCCGCCAAAGAGGCGGGCAACATGGTCGATCTAGATTCGAACCCGACAAAGTTGATTGAAATTGTCCAGATCGGCAAGCAGTTGCTGATGACGCGCGGCGCGCTGACCACGTTCTCGATCGCCAACGACGTGGCCAAGTACTTCGCCATCATTCCCGCCATGTTTGCCGGCGTCTTCCCGGTGCTGGGCGTGCTCAACATCATGTACCTGCACTCGCCCCAGTCGGCCATCCTCTCGGCGGTCATCTTCAACGCCGTGATCATCGTGGCCCTTATCCCGCTGGCCCTCAAGGGCGTCAAGTACGTGCCCCAGTCGGCCCATATTCTGCTGCGCAACAACTTGCTGATCTACGGCGTGGGCGGCATCATCGTGCCCTTCATCGGCATCAAGGCCATCGATATGTTCCTGGTTGCCCTGCATCTGGCATAAACATGGGGGCCGCATCCGGCCCCAAGGAGATTTACTGTGCATTCTGTGTGGAAGACTTCCATTCTCTTTACCATCGTTACCACGGTTCTGTTGGGCCTGGGTTATCCACTGTTCGTCACTGGCGTCGCCGCTATGATCTTCCCGCACAAAGCTGCGGGAAGCCTCATCACAAAAGACGGGCAGGTCATTGGCTCCGAACTGTTGGCACAGAGTTTCACCTCTGACAAGTACTTCCACCCCCGCCCTTCGGCCGCCGGCAACGGCTACGATGCCACTGCCTCGGGTGGTTCCAACCTGGCCCAGTCCAACAAGGCTCTTGTGACTCGCATCCAGGGCTCCATCGACCAACTGTCCAAGGAGAACCCCGGCCATCCGGTGCCCATCGATCTGGTCACTACGTCCGGATCCGGTCTCGATCCCGACATCACCCCGGATGCCGCCTTCTTCCAGGTTCCCCGCGTCGCCAAAGCCCGAGGCATCGACGAAGACCGCGTCCGCCAGCTAGTTGAGCAGCACATCACAAGCCGCCAGCTAGGTGTCTTGGGAGAACCCCGTGTAAACGTGCTGGATTTGAATCTGGCGCTGGATGGGTTGGCAAAGTAAACCGCTTCATCGAAGGGCTTCGCAGGTTGGGAGATTGCGCCGGAGAGGCTGCGTTTCTTGTCTCCGTTTTAGCTGAATTCATCTTTGTCATACAACAGAAATCATTTTTTGGAAGGAACAGTGTCGATGTATATGAAACCGTATCGCTTGCTGCAATCAATGGCCGGGGCAGCAATGGCAATTGCCTTGATGTCCGGCGCACAAACACCGGCTACGCCACCAGCAACTACGCCTGCACCAGCGCCAGCCGATCAAGCCCCTGCGGCTCCCACATGGAGTGTTGGGCCTATGGATATAAGCGGCTTCATCGACGGTTATTACAGCTATAACGCAAACCGTCCAAGCAACTCCGCCAATGGCCAGGTCAACGACCTGTACAACTTCAACGACAAGACGGACCAGTTCAACCTGAGTGCAGCCAAACTCACTCTCAATCACGATCCGGATCCGGTCGGTGCTCATGTCGACTTTCTTTACGGGCGCACCAACACCCTCATCAACAATGCCGCGAGCAACGGCGGTTCCGGCCAGCTCGACTACATCGAGCAGGCATTCCTCAGCTTGAAGCCGGCGAAGGCCAAGGGGCTGGAACTGGACTTCGGCAAATTCGTCTCCTCGGCCGGCGCGGAAGTGATCGAGTCAAAGGACAACTGGAACTACTCCCGTTCCCTTCTGTTTGCGTACGCCGTTCCGTACTTTCACTTTGGCCTGCGCTCCTCGCTGCCGGTCTCCAAGACCGAGACGATCGGCGTGCAGGTGGTTAATGGCTGGAACAACGTGACCAAATCCAATGGCGGCGCAACGGTCGGCCTCACCAGCGCATATGTGAAGCCGAAGTACACCTGGAACGTGACCTACTACACCGGCCCGGAGAACGCCAACACGCAGAATGGCTATCGCAACCTGATTGACACCACACTGCTGCTGACGCCTACGCCCAAGTTCAACGCCTACATCAACTACGACTACGGCCAGAATCGCGATGCCATAGTGGCCGGAGTTGGCGACAATCTGTTGAAGCGCTGGCAGGGCGTGGCTTTTGCAGCGCGCGAGCAGGTGACCGCCAAGTCTGCTCTGGCTGGCCGGTTTGAATACTTCAAGGATTACCAGGGCTTCCAAACCGGCACGGTTCAGCAGGTGGATGAGTTCACCGGAACCTACGAATACAAGTGGCCCGAGGGTCTGCTGGCCCGCTTCGAGTATCGTCGCGACTGGTCCGACGTGGCCTTCTTCCATAAGGGCAACACCGGTTTTGTGGATGCGCAATCCACGCTGACTGCCGGCCTTGTAGCCTTCTTCGGGCCCAGGCGCTAAGCAACACTAACCAATCGCCTCAAAAATGGAAACAGTTTAAGCGAAAGGCATTTGGGGTGATAGACGGAGTGAGATATACGACCGGGCAAGCACGGGCTATATCGAACTGCGTCGGCCTCGGCCTTAGCAGCGGGGTGGGTGGACTGAATGCCCTGTGGTGGCCCGACCTGCGCACGAACCAGACCGCCGCAATTCAGGCGATCATGGTTCGGTTCTAAATCAACCAAAACAGCAGTACGTCGCCCTTGGGACCTGCCTTCGCGGCAGGTCCCGCGCCGTAGAAGTCTCGGCAGTCGGGCCGCTCTGAATCGCCGCATGGTTCATTGTTCTCAGCGACATGAAATACCTTTCGCGCAGATTTAGGAGATCCCTTGCACTCCACGGCCTCTTCAAATCGTCCCGTCCCGCGATTACGTCTCCAGCGTCGCGTTGGTCATCGCCCCGATCAGCCCACAAGGATATGCCGCTCCACCGAGAAACCATTCGTATCATTGGTCCATGCCTCAGCACCCAACAAACCGTCGGCGCCTTACCCAGTTATTTCGGGCTGTGATTGAAATTGCGTTTATCGTCTTTCTCTATTATTCAAATCTCTTGATGGGGGAATTCACTGCGACTAATGGAATAGGAAAGAGTATAACGTTCGCCTTGAGCGATATCATCACGGGTATGAATTTCTCGATCGCCATTATCTCCGCGCTGATCGGGTGGGTTGTGCTTGAATACTTTCGACAAAAGCTTTAAGGCCCCATGCCAAACGCGAACAGCCGGAGGAAACGAGCGAATGGGTAGGCGATGAATGTGATGCCCAAGCCATCTCAGTCGACACGCCAACCAGTTCCTACCATCCATATACTTTTGATGGCAAATCCTACGGGTGGAGACCGGTAGGTCAATCGCTAGATCACTTCTGAAGGATTACTCCCCTTAAACGTTAGAACCCTATCGGGACCGCCCCGGCAGGCGAGGCAAGATTGAGTCCGGTTTTTTCGGGCGGGGCGGTTTCGATAGGGCCGTTTGGAGTAAGTCGCTGGCGTTTGCGACGGACGCGCTGATCCAGCTATGGGAT
>DATCDL010000129.1:0-4008 GCA_036510715.1 Acidobacteriaceae bacterium | reverse complement strand
CGAGCCTGATTTGGTGTAATTCGATATACGCGACTTATTTTCAAATTCTTTCCGAAGGGCTGTCCCGCTCACTCGTGATGCGATTCAGCTCGCCTCCTTTTTCCGTCGGTAGAAATTTCTTGCGGACGGAAAAATGGGCTTGCCCCAATCGCACAGGTGACGGGAAGACAGACAGGATCGGTGAATGGCAGAGATCTCGCTCGGCGATGTCGATGTTGAGGCGGTTTTGCTCCGCCTGACCCGCCATGCGCAGGGCCTGTTCGGGGCTGTCCGTTCGCTCGGCGTTGAACCGGTAGACATTGCTTATGCTGGGGGTGAAGGACCAGAAGATCTGGCCATGAACCTGCTATTGCGGTTTCTCGACCCGAGGGACGACAAGGTCCGTTGGAATGAGGGACTGGGGCGGCCTACTACGGACGGGCTGTATGCGTTTTTGCGCAAGGCGCTTGACCGCGATTTTCTCGATCTGAAGAAGTCCAAACGCTATAGGACGACTGTTTACCTGGAAAAAGAGGATGGCGACGGCGGCCAGGAATTGACGCTGGAGCAGCTCGCCGCGTATTTCGAAACACCGGAAGGCGCATTCTTGAAGCAAGAGAGGAAAAAGGCGATCATTGAGGAATTCTCGGACGATCAGGAGGCGCAGGAAATGCTCAAACTCCAATTGGATGACGACGGGTACAACGCCTTCAGCAATCAGGAACTGGCTCAGCTCCTCGATACCACGGTCGCCGACATCGAAAACCGAAAGAAACGTGTAAAGACCAGATTGCTCACGATCCAGAGACGTCAATCAGAGGGAGCGCAAACCCATGCCTAAACGGGATACCGACCGCCTCTTTGACCAGATCCAAGAAATGGCCGACCGTCTCACCGAAGGGGACGACGCGAAGCCAAGTTCACAAGTGGCAGGCGATCTGCGGCAATCCGGCATTGATCCGGACGTCCTCAAACGGCGCTTTCATGAAGCAGCGAAGGCGATCGCTTCAAGAGAGCGCGTCGCGGGCCGGCCTGCACCCCTAGCTCTCCAGCAGGCAATCGAGCAGATGGCTCCCGACGATGTCATGCCTTCAGACAACCGCGCTGCCGAAGCCAAAATGTCCCGCTGGCTCGACAAGTTCTCATCGCCTTTCGCGCTCCCCGCCGATCTTCAGGCCGCTCGCGCGTTTAGGAAAAGCGGCGAAGTTTCACCCAGTGAGCAGGCTGAGCTTGACAAGTTGGAAGAACAGTTGAAGAGCGACATCAGGAAGGAACATGACGGAGAAACCTGATCCCATCCTCTCCGTCAGCCGTGCTTTTCTAAAACGATTTGGCGAAAACTGCGGGAAACAGCTCCCCGAGATTCTTCCGGAGATCGGTCTTCAGCTCCACTACCGTGATGCAGCCAGCTACGAGGGTGCGTTGCTGCGTATGAAAGGCATTCCGCGCGGTTACGTTGTGCTCAGCAGCGAGGTCCAGGAGGTTCGTCGCCAGCGTTTTACCCTTGGGCACGAGATCGGCCACTACCTTCTGCCTGACCAGCAGGACCTCTGCCAGCCGTGTGGCAAGATGCAGATTGAGTCGTGGGATGAGGCCCTCGCTAAGCCGGAGAGGGACGCCAACCAGTTCGCCGCCGAGATCCTTATGCCGCGGTCGGTTGTCCAGCCTCTCCTTCGCGAGAGCCCGCGATTCGGTCATGTTGAGCAGATTGCGCAAGTCTGCGACACCTCCCTGACCGCATCCGCTTATCGGCTCTGTGAACTATCTTCGTTCCGTGTCGCAATGGTCTGGAGTGAAGCATTCCGGGTCCGGTGGTATAAGCCTTCGGAGGAGTTTGTCCGGTGGGTGCGGAAAGGAAGCCTCAGGCCGGATAGCTATGCGTTCGACGCCTTTGAAGGGAGGCCTGTCCCCGCCACGTTCGAGTCTGTGCCCGCGTCAGCCTGGCTGTTCGAAAAGGGCCTCAAACCGGACGCGCGCATCCTTGAACACTCCGTGCCCATGCCAAATTATGATGGAGTTCTCACCCTGCTTTTGATTCCTGAAGAGATCGAGGACCGTGCAAGCCAATCATCCTTGGAGGAACTTGATCCCGAAGAGTTCACCTTGGGCCGCAAGACCTGGCCCGGCCGTCGCTAGTACTCGTCCGCTCCTAACGAGCGCACCTGCTTGCCAGGCAGGATGACGGTCGGGGCACATCTATCGAAGAATGGTGGTATGGCGATCACGCAGGAAATCTTCGAAGCGTTTCTCCAATGCCACACAAAGGCCCATCTGATCGGCCACGGTGTTGCAGTCGACCGATCAGCTATCTATCCGCCGTTAAAGGAACTGAATGACACCTACCGGCACCGCGGCTTGGACGAATTGCGTGTAGGTGTCGCCGCCAGCCAACTGTACATCGGCACTCCATCCATGCAGAAAATCAAGCGGCGGCTCTACGCCCTTATCGCTGACTGTAGCCTGTCAACACCAAACCTGAAAGCCGAACTCCACGGACTACGTTTAGTTCGTGGAACCGGACGCGCCGATGGGAACGACTACATTCCTTTCCGATTTCTTTATAACGAGAAAATATCGAACACCGATAGACTGTTGTTGGCCTTTGACGCGTTCGTCTTTTCGCAGGCCATCGGAATAGATCCGCGCCATGGCGAGTTTATTCATGGACGGGAACATCGGACGGCAAAAGTACTATTGACGCCGCTGTATAACAAAGTCCGGGCTGCCCTAACGGCTATTGCCGCACAAGAGGCGCAATCGGCGCCTCCGCCCGTTGTACTCAACAAGCATTGTCTGGAATGCCCGTATGCGTTGCACTGTGGAGCAATCGCCAAGAACGCAGATGACCTCAGTCTTCTATCGAAAATGAACGAGAAGGAACGCGAGAAATATCATCGGAAAGGCATCTTCACGGTGACGCAATTGTCGCATACATTCCGGCACCGCAAGCGTAGCGGCGAAGCTCGCCACGACCACGCCTTGAAGGCTCTCGCCATACGAAAGAATCAGGTTCACGTCTTTGGTAAAGTCGCGTGGAGTTATTCGGGCACTCCGGTTTATATAGACGTGGAAGGGGACGCGGACCGGGATTTCTACTACTGCATCGGCCTCCGGTTCGAGGTTGCGGGCTCGATTGTGCAGCGCTCCTACTGGGCCGATGACCCGTCCGACGAGGAAAGGATGTGGGTAGAGTGTCTTGTCGCACTGAACGCCATCGATCAGCCACGGCTGATCCACTACGGAAGCTATGAAACATCCTTTCTCCGGCAGATGAAGAAGCGCTACCCGAACCCCCGACCGGAAGTCGCGCTGGATGGTCTTCTTGAGTCAACAATCAACCTGCTGGCTATCGTCTATGCCCAAGTCTACTTTCCGACATACTCTAACGGCCTGAAAGACATTGCACGACATCTTGGCTTTCGCTGGTCGCACCCCGCGGCGTCAGGCTTGGCTGCACTAAGTTGGCGGCGACAGTGGGAGGTGTCGCGGGAACCGGAGTTGAAGGAGAGGCTGCTCATTTACAACCAAGAGGACTGTGCCGCCGCCCAGACCGTGGCAGAAGCGCTGTCCGCGCTTTCGCGATCCCTGCCTGTGGGTGCCACAGACTTTGTAGACGCTACCGCGCTGAAACGCGAATATCCGAAGCGCTTCGGGAAAATCGACTTCGCGCTACCGGAGTTTCAGCAGATCAATGACGCCGCGCAGTGGGACTACCAGCGTGAGAGAGTGTATCTGCGATCCAAGAAGCGCCTTCGTCGTCGGCAGGAGACATACCCGACGAAAGCCCTCGGGCGTATAGACCGCCGCGTACAGGTAGAAGAGGAACGGCCTGCCCGCTGCGCCCATTGCGGCGGGACGGGAATCAAGCGTTGGGGTTGGCTGAAACGCGTCACTCACGACCTTAAGATTTCTCGCACCGGCATCCGGCGATGGGTGGTTCGGCATTCTTTCCCGCGATACGTCTGCTGGAAGTGCAATGCCACGTTCCATAAATTCTCCCTCCCTCGCCGCAAATACGGCGCGGCCCTC
>DATCDL010000128.1:0-14423 GCA_036510715.1 Acidobacteriaceae bacterium | reverse complement strand
CCGTGCCAGGCGGAATCAGAGAGCCCACACCCGTGACCTTGATCGTGTATGGAATGTTTGCACCGAAGATAGATGGATTTGCACTGGAACTCAGCGACGCCGTGGCCGCTTCCACGATCCGTTCACTCAGTGCCGCGGAGTTCGACACCGCGTGGCTTACGTCGCCCTCGTAGGTCGCAGAGATCGAGTGTGTGCCAAACGTTAACGCGCTTGTACTAAGAACTGCAGATCCGTTTGCGCCAACAGGTGCTGAGCCTACGACAACATTCCCATCCATGAACTCGATCGATCCCGTCGGCAAGGAACTACCACCGGAAGCCGTTGCCGTGAAGCTGACACTCTGGCCCAGGGTGACTGGATTTGTGCTGCTCATGAGCGAAGTTGCGGTAGGAGAAAGTTGGACGATCACGGTGATCGCAGCAGAAATCGCGGTCGCATTGTTCGCATCCCCGCCATACACTGCGGTCAGTTCGTACGTCCCAACACCCAGGCTAAGATTCGGGAAGACGAATGTGCCATCGGCCGATACGCTCACGGTGGCAATCGTGGCGACCCCGTTGCGCAGCGTCAGCACGCCCGTTGGAGCGACACCGTTACTACTCAGCGTCGAGGTCGCAACGAAGGTTGAACCTGCATTCACGGGCGCACTCGGTCCGGCGAGTGTCAGGGAGGAAGTCGCCAGAGCCACCATATGTTGCAGGGCGTTCGACGTGCTCGGGTTGTAGTTTCCATTCCCGACGTAGACGGCCGTGAGCGAATGTGTCCCCACAGCCAGAGTGCTCG
This sequence comes from Acidobacteriaceae bacterium, assembly GCA_036510715.1. Classification (GTDB taxonomy): domain Bacteria; phylum Acidobacteriota; class Terriglobia; order Terriglobales; family Acidobacteriaceae; genus Granulicella. The sequence continues at coordinate 13,640 of DATCDL010000128.1, read as the reverse complement.
TCGAGAACGTTGCAGCCCCCTGGGCATTGAGTTGCACCTGCCCGATACTCACGGCACCATCGTCGATCGTGACGTTGCCCGTCGGGATGCCCGTGGGACTACTCACCGTAATCGTGAACACAGCGGGCTGACCTGCCAGCGTCGTTGCGGTCCCGGAGCTCAGCGTCGTCGTCGTAGCCGTAACCTGCACCACCTCCACCATGACCGCCGAGGTACTCGCGGCATAGTTGGCATTTCCGCTATAGGAAGCAATGATGGAGTGCGAACCCGCCGACAGCGTGGTCAGGTTGAACGCAGCGTGACCAGTGCCGTCGATCGGCGATGTACCCAGTGTGATGAGCCCTTCACTGAACGTAACGGTCCCACTTAGCGCGCCTCCGTTGGTTGACGAGCCGGTTGCGCGAACGGCTCCCGTAAGAGTGAGCGTCGCTCCGGCAGAGACCGGGTTCTGGTTGCCGGAGAGCGCTGTCACGGTAGCGATCTGTTGAATGGTCTCCGTCAGCGGCGAAGAGCTGCTCGCTGCGTCGTCCTGATCTCCGCCATAAATGGCAACGATCGAATGCACTCCTGGTGCAGGCGATGCACTCGATAGAACGGCCGTTCCATTGCTGCCAACAACGGCGCTGCCCAACGAAGTTCCGCCGTCATGGAATTGCACAGTTCCCGTCGGCAACGGCCCATTGGTGCTGACGACAGTAGCTGTAAATATCACCTGAGACCCAACCGGCGCATTAATATTGCTCGAAGACAGGGTTGTCCCCGTCGTTGCCTGCTGCACGAGCTCGTTCACCACATTCGATTTACCCGATGCATTCGAAGCGTCTCCTGCATATTGGACGGAGAGGCTGTGCGTTCCAGGGCTGAGCTGCACAGTGGAATACGTCGCGCCACCGGACCCCGAGAGGTTGGCAGCGCTCAGCGCCATCGTGCCATCGTAAAACGTGACAGCACCTGTGGGTGTCCCGGTCGGAGCCGTTGCCGTAAACGTCAGCGTAATGTTCGCCGCGACAATTACAGGATTCGGCGCAACCGTAAGTAACAGCGATGGAGCTTGCTTGACTACCTGGATCAACGCAGTCGAGACGCTGGACGCATCGTTCGCATCGCCCGAGTAGCTCGCCGTAATACTATGTTGCCCCAGCGTCAGCGCGGACGTGCTGCAGGATGCGGCGCTGCTCGCAACCGTCACGCTGCAAAGCTGCGTTGCCCCATCGAGAAAAATAATCGTGCCTGTCAGAGGGTTGCCGCCATTACTAACGGTTGCTGTGAACTTCACCGCTCCGCCCACCAGGCTCGGATTCACATTAGAAGTCAGCGCCAGGGTCGTCGGAGTAATGCTGAGTACCTGCCCCGAGAGGCTGATGATCGGCGGCGTGGATCCTGCAACCGAGTTGATCGTAATCGAACCCAGAACCGGATCGCCAATGACCTTCGGCGCAAACGACGCACCAATGCTGCAGGTGCTGGCCGAGGGTATATCCGCTCCTGTCGTGCAGGTCGTCGTTCCCACATCTTCCGCTGCATTCACCAGGGTCGGTTGGCTCACAATGAGATCCGCGTTGCCATCGTTCGCAATCATCACCGGTTGCGGAGCCGAGACATTCCCTACCTTGATCGTTGCGTACTGCAGCGAGAGCGCCAGCGCATTGATTCGCCGGATCCGGTTATGAAACATGTCGGAGATAAATAGATTGCCAGTCTGATCGAAGAACAGAGCGTAGGGTCCATACATGCTGGCAAGATTGGCCGGTCCACCATCGCCGTTGAATTGTTCGCTGTCATTGCCACAGATGGTCTCGATCAGGCCCGTCGATGCGCTGATCTCGCGCACGCGATTATTGTCCGAGTCGGCAATATAAATATCCCCGGCAGGATCGATCGCCACTGCAGCCGGTTCGCCAAGCATCGCCTGTGTCGCCAATCCACCATCGCCCATGAACCCTCGCGTACCCGTGCCAGCCACAGTCGATATCACTCCCGACGCACTCACTTTGCGCACACGGTTATTCGTCAAATCCGCGATGTAAATTGACCCATCCTGGGCCACCGCGACACTCCACGGACTGTTCAACTGCGCAGACGTCGCCGCCTGCCCGTCGCCATTGAAGCCCGCCGCTCCCGTGCCGGCAATCGTACGAATAAATCCGGTAACGGCATCGACCTCACGGATGACATTGTTCCCTGTGTCGGCGATCAGCAGGTCTCCAGCCTCGTCCAGCGCCACGCCCTCAGGAAAAATCAGCTTTGCCTGCGTAGCCGCAGCACCATCGCCTGTGTAGCCCTGCACACCCGGAGTACCCGCTACCGTTGTAATGATTCCGCTGAACGCATCGATGCGTCGAATGATGTAATTTCCGGCATCCGCGAAATACAGATTGCCGGCGCCATCGATCACCAGGCCGGCCGGCGCATTAATCATCGTCTGCGTCGCCAGCACACCATCGCCCTGATATCCCGGGGTCCCCGTCCCTGCCACCGTCGTGATATGGCCAGTCTGCCCATCGACGCGGCGTATGCGATTGTTCTGGGAGTCTGCAATGTAGAAGTTCCGCGCCGCATCCGCGACCACTCCCGTCGGCAGAAAGATCGGCGATTGGGTCGCGGGTCCTCCATCGGTCGCGCCCTGGTATATCCAATCCGCATCACCAGCGACTGTCTCGATCGTACCCGGAGCGAGAACCGCCAGGGATCCCGTTGCAACTCCAGCAAGCAGAGTTGACCCCATGTAACCCGCACCCGAAGTTTTGATCACCACCGCGCCACTGCGAGGCCCCGGATACTTCGGCTGAAATACGATCATGGCCGTGCATTGCTGTCCGGCGCTGTAGCTGGCACCTGCGGCACACGTCCCTCCACCGGCGAGAGCAAAATCAGAATTTGCCACACCCTGCGTTAGCGCCAAAGGTGTTCCCGCCACGCCCCCGGAAGTCATCGTCACCACCACACTAAGCGGCGACGAACTTTGACCCACCGCTGTCGTTCCAGAAAATGCATGGGTCGACTGTGCCCCTGCAACCGCGCCAACTGCAGCCGCGCAAACCGCAGCCATACACAAAAGCGCTGCCAGTCCTACCGCTCGTCGTCGCCTCGGGATCTCTGAACCTTCGCCGCGAGAATTCCGGCGAATCTGTTCCAGATTCGAAGCCGCCAGCAGAACGCTCTCCCAGCTACTTCGGATGAATGAAGCGATTTGCTTATAAGGACGGGACATTTCCGATGCTTCCTTACCCTGACGATGGGTCGAGTCTTGCGCGATCAAGCCGGAAATCACCCCGGCAACGCATTCGCCCGCTGACGATTCATACCTGCAGTCGCTCGGCGAATACGGCCCATGCGCGAGCACAGCACAAGGCAGATGGTCACGTGAGTAGTCCTTCGCATGCAGGATTTAACACGCCCTTGCACTTACTTCATCGGTCGCGATGAGTAAACCTTGAATTTGTCTAGGAAATTCTGCGCAATGACGCCATCCAACCACCATCGAACGTGTCATCAACCAAAAAACGATCAGCGCAGACTAAGTTGCCTGCGGCATCAACGTCGCATCGGCGCGCCACGCTGCATTGCCCCAAAGGCGCTCGCGCCCCCCATAGCGTCTGCTGAACTCCGCAATCTCCGTCGTAACGCTCTCATCGATCTGCGAGTCATAGCACCACGCCACCCGTCGTTTCCGGAGCACGGCGCCATCGATCGATTCCCCCAACCCATCCGGCGCAGTCGCAAATACAGGCTGCAACTCCGTCTGCAACGCCAACGGAAGCTGTGCCAACGCACCCTCCAGCGCACCCTCTCCCTCCGCCCGCGCGGCATACGGAAGCTCTTCATAAAAAGCCAGCGGCAGCGGTGATGTATCGGCAGGCATCGCCGCATCGCGGGCGCTGATGTGATCCACATGGCCGTCGAGGCACAGCGGCAGCACGATCGCTCCCGCCTTGCTCAGCTCAACCGCCCTGCGAATCTTCGACACCACCTTCTCCGAAACATCCGCTGGCCTCCCGAACACCTTCTCGAGACCGCAGTGCAAACGAATCGGAGCGTCCTTCAGATTCAAGTCAGTCAAAGTAAGCTTCGCCGCACCAGGCTGCATGCGCCAAGCCTCGTCCTCACGCTTTCGAACCGCCGTCACAAACGACATCCGGTCATTCGCATGCAGCGATCCAGCATCCGAGTACGGAGCAAACTCGCTGCGAGTAAAGCAGCTCACCACCTCGACGGCGTGGCCCTCAGCGAGCCACGCCTCGATCGTAAGACCCAGCGCTAAAGCCGCATCCCCACGATGAGGAGATACCACGGTAATCTTCACGGTCCAGTCTCCTTCGACGTCATCGGCAGCTAATTCAACGTCGTAAGCGTCGGCTGCACATGCACCTGAAGGCCGTCCAACTGCGCCTGATACGCTATCACCTGCTTGAGTGTCTCGTACGGCACGGATGCCGGCGGAAGCACCCGGCCATTCACCACCAGCACCGCGGACTGATTAATCCCAGCCGACTCGCCGAGCGCCATCGAAGCCTTCACATCGTCCTTCGCTGCCTGCGTATCCGCACACGCCGCTACAGACTTCGGATCAGCACCAGCAGCCGTTACCGCAGCGCTCAACGCTGGCTCGAGTGTCACAGAGGTCAAGCCCTGCTCCTTGTTGAAGACTGCCTGCGCATAGGTAAAGAACGCAGCATCACCCTTCGCCTTCCTCACGCATACTCCCTCGGTCGCTGCACGAAAGGCAAAACGATTGCCGTCCGCCGGAAGATTTTCAAACACCACTCGCGCCTGCGGGAACTCCTTCTGCAGGCGGCTCACCGTGGCGTGAACTTCCTTGGACTGGGTGTTGAGCAGATCTCCAAACTCCACCATCAGGAAGTCCTTGCCTGCAGCGCCCTCGGCAGGCCCATTCGCTTGATCCTGCAGCATCTGCCGTCGATCGGCATACGGCTTCGCTCCAAAATCGATGACCGCATCCGCAATCGCGTGCTTTCCATCCGGCGTGATAAAAAACTCATTCCTGGTTACCTTGCCTGGCTGGGTCTTGTTCGCAACGAACACCACCACTCGCACCACGCCGGGCGCCTCGGTCTTCTGGATCCCCTGCACGCTCCAGCTTATATTGTCGTTATATCCCCAGACCGTCTTCAGGAAATCGCCCACGACTGCGGTCGTCGGCGTGTCCGATGTAAAGTTCTTCGGGTTCGCTGCCGGGAACGGATTCGCCGCCACATCGTGAGGCGTTGGTGCCTGCGGCTGAGCTACCTGCTCTGCTTCGGCAGTCGCTGGTGATACTTCCGGGGGTGCCTGCGCTCGCGCCGAAACTGTCGCTCCAAACATCGCCAACACAACCATCAACGTAACGTTCTTCATGCCTTCCATCTCTTTCACAATCCAACCCTTCTTCACTGTCTATCGTCTCCACAAATCAAACTTTGATCTGACATCTTCGCACTACACTTCGCGCCTGGCGGCAATCGGGAATCGCCTTCCCATACCAAACGACTTTCTCGACACCTTCAACACCGGCGCTGCCTGCTGGCGTTTATATTCGCTCAACTCCACCAGCCGAATCACCTTGCGCACCAGCGCTGAATCCACTCCCTGCGTGCGTGCAATCTCTTCCGCAGAGCTGTACTCCTCGATATACGCTCGCAAAATGGGGTCGAGCACATCATACGGTGGCAACGAGTCTGTGTCCTTCTGCCCCGGTCGCAACTCCGCCGATGGGGCCTTCGTCAGAGTATCGCTCGGAATCACTTCGCGCTCCCGATTCACCCAGCGACTCAGCGCGTACACCTCCGTCTTGTACACATCACCGATCACCGCCAGCGCTCCCACCATGTCTCCATACAGCGTGCAATATCCACACGCCATTTCGCTCTTGTTGCCCGTCGTGAGCACCAGTGCACCTGTTTTATTGGAGAGCGCCATCAGCAAACTCCCGCGAATCCTGGGCTGCAGGTTTTCCTCTGCAAGTCCAAAACTCGTCCCCGCTCCGGTCGCCACAAACACCGGCTGAAGCGCCTGTTCAAACTGCGTATAAATCTCTCGAATCGGCACCGTGAGAAATGCAATGCCCAGATTCTTCGCCAGCTTCTCCGCATCAGTCACCGATCCGCTTGACGAAAATTCACTGGGCATCCCGACACCCTGCACGTTCTCCGCTCCCAGCGCTTCCACCGCAATCGCAGCCACCAGCGCCGAGTCGATCCCTCCGCTCAGCGCCACGATCGCCTTCTTGAACCCGCACTTGCCCAGGTAGTCCCGCGTTCCCAGCACCAGCGCGTTCCAGGTCCGCTCCGTACCAACATCCTCTCCCGTCGCAACAGCAGCTATTGCATGCTCGGTCTCTGTCTCGGTCTCAATGACCAACAGGTCCTCGGCAAAGCATCGAGCCTGCGCAAAAATCTCCCCCTCAGGGCCTGCCGCAAACGACCCTCCGTCGAAGATCAGGCTGTCATTCGCGCCCACCTGGTTCACCATCACCACCGTCGCCCGGTGCCTCTTCGCGAGAGCTCCAATCATCCGCTGCCGCACCTCCAGCTTCCCATGCCAGAACGGTGAAGCCGAAATATTCAGAATCAGCCGATGCCCGCTCAACGGCTGCGGAAGGACTGCCCACTGCCGCATCAACTCCTCCACCGGATCCACAGGATAAAGCTGTCGCGGCCAGAACATCTTGTCGTTCCACGCGTCCTCGCAGATCGTGATCGCAACCGCCTGCCCCTTCACCATCGTCAGCGATTGCTGCCGACCCGGCTCAAAATATCGCTGCTCGTCGAACACGTCATAGAACGGCAGCAGCATCTTCTGCTGCAGGAACCGAATCTCCCCGTCCTCCATCAGCGCCGCCACATTGCGCACATGCTTGCCGGAGGCTCCTTCGCACCGCATCGGCGACCCACACAGCACCGACGGGCGGTCCGCACCGCGCGTCAGATCGGCGATCGCCGCCAGAGTCTCTTCCGCGCGCTGCACAAACGATTCCTTCTCCAGCAGGTCCGCTGGAGGATAGCCGCACGTCGCAAGCTCAGGAAAAACCACCAGCGCAGCGCCCTGTGCCGCAGCCTGTTCGACAAACGCCGCGATCTTCCGCAGGTTCCCCGAGAAGTCCCCCACTGTTGGATTGATTTGAGCTAGCGCGATCCGCACTCTTACAGTCTACCGCGAGCCACCCGCCGGAGCACTGACTCCAGAAGCCGGGGCCTGCGCCTAAGCTCCCGTCCCACCCAGAACCACACCAATCGTACGCGCCAGAATCCGCAGATCCAGCATGACGTTCCAGTTCTCCACATACGCCGTATCCAGCGAGATATAGCTGTCAAACGACGGGTCCTGCCGCGCCTCGACCTGCCACAGCCCCGTAATTCCCGGCAGCACATCCAGTCTGCGCAGATGCGCCAGGTCGTACTTCTCCACCTCGGATGCCAGCGGTGGCCGCGGCCCCACCAGGCTCATATCGCCCATCAGCACGTTGAAGAACTGCGGCAGCTCATCCAGCGAATACTTCCGCAATCTGCTTCCAACCTTGGTGATGCGAGGATCATTGCTCATCTTGAACAGGATGCCGTCCCGTTCATTCTTGTGCGCCAGCCCATTCTGCAACGCATCCGCATTCGCAACCATCGTCCGAAACTTATGGCAGGTAAAGGTTCTTCCCTTCCTCCCAATGCGAGCGGCCCGATAGAGAATCGGCCCTTCCGAATCCATCCGTATGAGCAGCGCGATGATCAACATCAACGGAGCCGTAACGACCAGCGCCAGTGTCGATAACAACACATCCAGCACTCGCTTGATAAAAAACGCGCCTCGTGGAAAATCACGCTGGTGCAGAGGAATCGTCGGGAACTGCCCGATAAATTCCACCGGCGCATTCCACGCCAGACCATCATAAAGATCGGGAACAACCCGCACTTCAATGCCGTGCTCGCGCGCCTCGTCCACCACTCCAATGACGGTCTCCTTGTCAGCCGGAGTTGAAAAATAAATCTCATCGACAAACAGCGAGCGAGCCAGTGCCACGCAGTTCCGGACGCTCCCAATGATCTCGGAATTCCCCGCGTCCCCGGCCGCTACATCCAGGGAAACAAATCCCATAAACCGAAATCCCATATGCGGCAGCGCCTGCAAATGATTGCGCAAAGCGTGCGCCACGCGCCCGTGCCCGACAATCATCACATTGCGAGTCTCGCGTCCCTGCAAAAATCTTCGCTGCATCATCTTGCGCTCGACCGCTCGCCGGATCATCAGGAAGGTCATCGTCAGCAGGATCGTCAGGGCCACCACAATCCTCGATACCGCATACTCCCTCATCACATACAGCGTGCCGCACAGCATCAAGCCAGCCGTTAGCGTTGCCTGCACTGTGAGCCGCTGCTCATTCAACCCGCTCCTGCTCTCGGGTGAACGGTACAGACCATAAAGCCGCGTAAACAACACCAGATAAACGCTGAAAACCAGCAAGTAGAGGATCGAGGTCAGCGGTGCAGCCTTCTCCAAATGTCCGAGGACCGTGTTACTCCCCAACTCCGCTGCTGGTTCCAGACGAATTCGAATTGCAATGAATCCCGCCACCAACGCACTGAAGAAGTCCAGAGCCGCCCATACAGTAAACGTGAACGACGGACGCGAAAACAGTCGTTCATGTCCAGCCATCCTGGCGTGATGACGCCGCTGGCTAGATATCTCCGCTTGTTTCAGATAATCAAGGCTCGCCATAGTCTCCGCGCCGGTTCTGGTGATACGTCTTTGCCATCTTCATGGCGGGGTTCTCTTCAGTTTATCCTGTTGCGGGAGTGCCCGCCCACTTCTATATCTTTCAAAGTACTATCTCCAGGTGACTTCCTTTGGGTACTTAAGTTGTTAGACCGGTAGTACCAGTTCGTCCATCGAAAAGAACTCTCGCAGTACCATATCGTCACTCGCGCGCATTTCCTCAGTTGTCCCAAAGAAGCGCACCTTACCCTCATGCAGAAACACAAGCCGATCTGCAAGTTTTTCTGCGAATCTCATGTCATGCGTCACGACGATACTGGTCAGATGCATCTGCATCTTCAGCCGTTGGATCAAATCCCCCAGTAAATGCGCCATCAGCGGATCCACCATCGTGGTCGGTTCGTCGTAGAGCACCGCCGTGGGCTGCGCCGCCAGCGCCCTCGCAATCGCCACCGACCGCTTCATCCCCGTCGACAGATCCGATGGCAGCATGTTTTCCATACCCGCCACCCCCACCATCTCCAGTAATCCCTTTACTACCTGCAGGATCTGATCTTCTTCCATATTCCCGCGTTCCCTCAGCGGAAACGCCACATTCTCCCCCACCGTAATCGAATCGAACAGCGCTCCATTCTGAAACACCATCGTCACCTTGCGCCGCACCTCCTGCATCTCCCTTTCACTCAGCCCGGCAATATCCTGCCCCGCCACCAGCACCGTCCCGCTGTCAGGCTTCAGAAACCCCATCAGGATCTGCAATGCAACCGATTTCCCCACACCACTTCGTCCCAGAATGCACAACGTCTCCCCAGGGTTCACGTAGAAGCTCACATCCTGCAGCACCACAAAGTCACCAAACGACTTATACACATTCTCGAACGCTATATAAGGCGGAACTTTATCGCTCGCAAACGCCGCTGCTGCGAACCCCGCACCTGCCTGGAATGCCGACTCTTCTGAAGCGGCTACTCCTTCAGCTACGTTCGCCGCCGTCGCCTCTGTAATGAACTCCCGCACCACCGGTGCCACTTCCGCCGACACGTCCTCAATCAGCGGCTTCTCCAGGTGCTCCGCGTCAGTCTTGGCCACGGAGTCAGCAATGTCTTCAGGATCACTCATCACGGTTCATTTTATGATGCACCACTCTACAGGTGGGGCTTGGTCCTGAATCGACCGTGTGCCCCAAACGATACGTCCTTCGCTTAGCCCCCGAAGTTGGATATTCTCCTAGGCGTCCAACGCATCGCTGTGTTTCTCAGCCTCCGCGAACTCTTCAGGAGTATTCAAATTTGCGAACCAATCAAAGTACCCTCTCGCTCCCTTTTTCCAAACCTTGTCCGCATTGCGCCACTTTGGTGAATTCGGATCGTCATATTGCGCTTGCCAAAACACCCGTTCTGGCTTAACCCGTCGTTCAGCAGCAATCGCCTGCGCCGCCGATTCCAACGAATCAAGCACCTTATACCGCCCCACCTTCAGGTCCGCACGAAGATACGGTCTCACATCCCGATGAATGAGCAACAGAGTCGGATAAGCCTGTCCATTCACCGCGAGCATCGAGATCCGAAGGTCTCGAATCGGTTCCTGCAACGCCGAATACATCCAATCATCCAGAAGCCTTGTTGGGAGAAACGGCATATCCACCGGCAGAATCAGATTCCACGCAAACTCCGAATCCAGCAGCGCTGCCTCAATCCCCCCCAGCGGCCCACTGCCACCGAAGTGATCTGGCACCTGCGGAGCATACGCTGCCAACTCCGGATTTCCACTCAGCACACTCACCTTCGCGCACAGTCGCTGGAGCTTCGTGACCGCACGTTCCACCAGCGGTTTCCCAGCCAGCGGCAGTAGCGCCTTATCCCGCCCCATCCGCGAACTTCTTCCACCGGCGAGCACATATCCTCCCACCGGAGGAATCTCCTTCGCCTTGCGCCCCCACATCAACTCCCCGCTCCCACCCCATCCAGAAACCGCACAATCGACTCAATCCCGCGATGAAAATTCGCCAAATGAAACTTCTCATTCGGAGCATGCAGATTGTCATCCGGCAGCCCAAACCCCATCATCACGGTAGGAATCCCCAACTCCCGCACGAAGTCCCCGACAATCGGAATCGATCCGCCACCTCGCACAAACACCGTCTCTTTGCCAAACACCTTCGCCATAGCATCGGTCGCGGCATGCACATACCTATTGTCCGTGCTCACCACAATCGGCTCGCCCGAGTGAATCAGCGTCACCTTCACCTGGATCCCCTTCGAACAAATCTCCTCCACAAACTTCTTGTACTTCGCAAACGTCTCCTCCGGCTTCATCCCCGGAACCAGCCTGAAGCTGATCTTCGCCGTAGCCTTCGCCGGAATCACCGTCTTCGCTCCCGCTCCAATAAATCCTCCCGGCATTCCATGCACATCCATCGTCGGTCGCGACCACGTCCGCTCCAGCACGCTGAACATGGCCTCGCCCGTCAACTCCGTCGACCCCACCTCATGTTTCCGATACTCCTCCTCATCGAACGGTAGCGACCTCCAGGCCTCCAGCTCCGCCTTCGTCGGGTCCTCGATCCCGTCATAGAAACCCGGAATCGCAATATGCCCATCCTCGCGCTTCATCTGCGCAATCATCTGAGCCAACGCCACAAACGGATTCGGAGCCGCACCGCCATACATCCCCGAGTGCAAATCCGTAGCCGCGCCCCGCGCCTCCAGCTCCGTATAAATCATTCCGCGCAGCCCCACGCACAACGTCGGCAGATCCGGCGCAAACATCTCCGTATCCGAAACCAGCGCCGCATCGGCCTTCAACTGGTCGCCATGCTCGCGCACAAACGCTGCAATCCCCTCGCCTCCAACCTCTTCCTCGCCCTCGATAATCACCCGTACATTCACCGGCAGCTTGCCGTCGGTCTTCAGCAGAGACTCCAGCGCCTTCACATGCATCCACATCTGTCCCTTGTCGTCGACCGCGCCGCGAGCGTAAATATTTCCATCGCGAATCTCCGGATCAAACGGCGGCGATTTCCACTCATCCAGCGGCTCAGCCGGCTGCACATCGTAGTGCCCATACAGCAGCACCGTAGGCTTTCCAGCCGCATGCAACCACTCCGCATACACCAGCGGATGCCCCTTGTGCGTCGCAGACGTCGTCTCGATCAGCCGCACATTTTCCATTCCCGCCGCGCGCAGCCCCTCCGCAACAAACTCCGCCGCCTTCCGCACATCCCCCACATGCTCCGGCGCCGTCGACACCGACGGAATCCGCAGCAGCTCCTTCAACTCTTCGACAAACCGCGCTCCATGTTCCTTCGTATAACCAACAGCAGCTTCGCTCATGACACTCCTTCTCGTATCCAGCATTTCGTTCAGCACAATCTCAACATCCTCAGCATAATCTCGCCGCTCTCAACCCATCCAGCTCTTCCACGCCACTAAGCCCAACAGGGACGCTCATCCAGCGCACTAGAATCCCTCACTCACTACTTCCAAAATCTCAACTCGCCGCTCTACCCGCATCAGCCACATCATCAGAACGGCGGCCAGCAGGCACGGCACACACAGGGCACCGATGCCAAAGGCGTAGCCCCCCGTTAGCTCGCGCATCCACCCCATCCAGTAAGGCCCAACAAAGCCTCCGGCGATGCCACACATGTTGGCCGTACCAATCGCAAGTGCGGCGCCCTTCCCCGGCACAATCGTGGTCATCACCCGCAGCATCGGGGCCTGGATCGAGTAGAAGCTCAACATCACGAACAGCAAAGCCCCCGCTCCGCTCCATCCGCTCAGGTGCAATCCGGCGGCGAGCGCACCCACCGCCATCAACAGAAATCCGCTCAACACATATCTCTGCGGCCGCAAGCTTCGGTCCGACATCCAAGCCCCACCCACCATCAGTGCCGCGCCCGCAACGCCGGTCCATGCAATCAGATATCCCACCCGAGCCGCATTCCACCCCGTGCTCTGCCCCAGAACAATTGGAAGCGAAAACGTAATCGCGTAAAGCATCCACAACTCGAAGAAATACACCACACCCAGCACCCACACTCGCCTGTTCCGGAGAGCATCCCAGATATTTCCTTCGCTCGCCCCGCCCTCGGCTATATGGTCGCGCTCCAACTCCTCGGCAATCGCCTGCCGCTCCTCGCCGCTCAGCCATCGCGCGCTCGCCAAGTTCTCCGGCAACCCGAACCAGATCACAACGGACAGCACCACTGCGGGGACAGCCTCCACCAGAAACATCCATTGCCAGCCCCTTAGACCCAGCCTTCCGTCCAGCCCTAGCAGGGCTCCCGCCAGCCCTCCCATCACAATCGTGCTGATCGGCAGCGACACATAAAACAAGCTGATCGCCCGCCCCCGCGTCGCGCGTGGAAACCACTGCGACAGAAAATATAACGCCCCCGGAAAGTACCCCGCCTCCGCGCAACCCAGCAACAACCGCGCACCATAGAACTCGTGTACCGACCTCACCAGTACCATCGCACCAGCAAGCAGTCCCCACGTCAGCATGATGCGCGAGAGCCATCGCCTGGCGCCAAAGCGCAGCATCAGCCGATTCGACGGCACCTCGCATAAGGCGTAACTCAGGAAGAACAATCCCGCACCCAGCCCATACGTCTGCGGTGAAAAATGCAGGTCGCGATTCATGGTCTTCGCCGCAAAGCTGATGTTGGCGCGATCCATATACGCCACCAGATAGCAGATCGACAGCAGCGGCAGCAAGCGCCAGCGTGCCTTCCGCAAACCCGACTGTAAAAAAGTGTTCAGTCCCGCCTCGGTCGTAGCAGCCATCACGCACCTCAATCCACGAAATGAACTATCCGCCGCGACTCAAACGCATTTCCAATCCCCTGGCTACCAACTACCAATCCCTCACCACCAGCCACTAACCACTATCTTTTAGGCTGTCCCCCTGGATTCCACTCTGGCCTGAAGTCACTATCC
>DATCDL010000127.1:0-3337 GCA_036510715.1 Acidobacteriaceae bacterium | reverse complement strand
TGTGGAATCGGAGCCGACCCAGATCCCGTCGTAAATGCCGTGTCCGAGATGCTCAGCGAATTGCCCGAAAAGATTGCGGTCGATCTTCTCGCCGGGTTTGGATGCGTCAATCGACAACTCGACTTTCTGTGCCACCATGATCGGCGCGGTGAAAGACATAACGATCAGAGTGACAACGACAAGAAATGCACGCATAAGAAGCGATACCCTTTGGGGCGGAAGTGCCAGGGCCAAACGACGAGCGAATGGGGAGGATTGGGTTAAGAACTCTCTCCTCGCTGGAAGAGTATCCACATGAATTATCGGGGAACGGACTATGGATTGAGATCCATGAGTGAGTGTAAAGGCCATCTATTCTTCCCTCTTCTCCGCCGACTGTCGACTGGTTCTCTGAGAAAGGACATGATAGCTCAAGACTTGTGGGGAGCAGGGTGTATCTTGAGAAAATAGCCGCCTGATCGGTTGTGTCTGGAGACGCGGCACTTTCCGAGCACACAGAACTATCCGATCTGTCGTCCACGGAAGAAGCCCGGGAGTACGATCACACAGTCATACTCTTCAGTCTTTACGCGCGCTTAGACCACCACAAGGCGAGGCATAATTGGATCGTCAAAAGAATGCGCAATCGTCATTCACCAGAATTGCAGATCCTCCTTCTGCTCGCCGGGGCGATTGCTGTCTTCAAACCGCCAACTTCTGACTCCGCCACTGTGAGTTGATCTCAATAGAGATGCGCTCAGAACAATTTACGCTGCCGCGTCAGGGTTTTTCCTTGTTACGCTTGAGTTGGTGAGTTCGATTGCAAAATAAGTTTTAGAACGATAGCCCAATCCTCGATTGGACTGCTGGGCGTTGATATTCGGGCGCGGCAATTCTCTTCTGACGAGACGCAAATTGTGGGATACTCCGCTTGTGACGGCCTTTGATTGGACCGCGGTGGAACGGGTTTTCGTACAATAAACGTACAATGGATCGGGCAATGGGGGCCTTTTTAGCGCTTGTGGCACTTCCTAGAATCAATAACTTACGTGCCGTCAACGTACTGATAAGTTCAACTCCCGCCCCCTCCACCAAACCTTCTTATCCAAGCGACCTACGAGGGTCCTCTCGGTACATACATTTCAATGCCGGAGACGTGTACCTTGCGAGTTAAGCTTATATTGCGAATTTGTCTTGCGAGGTATCCGCAAAAAGACCAGCCTCTCGCCGGAAGGCTGGTATGCCCTATTCAAACAATTTGTTCACGGGGGTATTGACCGTAATACGCGTACCGCTAATTAACCCTTCTGAATGCTGAATTAGGGGACTGTGATTCGCACAACTTGGCCGGCGCCTGCTGGCCCTCCGTCGCCGAAGTTTGAGACGTACAGTGCGCCGTCGGGGCCCAGGGTCATCCCGGTCGGAACGGTGAGGCCGTCGGCTATTGTCTTTAACTTGCCTCCCCGGAGACGGACGACATCGCCTTTGCCCGGCGTCGGGAACCCAGGGCTGTCGCTGAGTTCAAGGAAGTAGGTATCGTTGCCATCGACCACGATGCTGACTACTGTGGTCAATCCTGAAAAGATGCTCTTTACTCCACCCAAATCACTTACGATAAAGCGCGAGGCGCTGCCCGGAGTGATGGGGAACAAGTCCAGGTTCGCGAGATAGAATCCATTCTTGACACGAGCGATTGAGGTGGGTACGACGTGGCCTTGGGTTTCAGAAACGTCGATCAATCGGCTGACGATGCCTTCGGGGGTGATCTCGTCGACTTCTCCGTGGTTGGGCTCGACAGCGTACAGGTTGCTGTCGACGGAAATCATGTTGTACCAAACGCCGTCTGGCTCAAAGTCACCTGGGTTCGAAGCCGTAACGGGATGCAGCGCTTGGTACGCGCTGAGGTTGGCAAGCCGACCCCATGATCCGTCCGCATTGATCTTAAGAACGGAGTTCGGGAAGTTGGGGTGGCCGTGCGAACAGCCGCCGCCTGCCAGAAGGGCGTAAAGCTGGTCGCCGATAAATGCGACGTCCGCTACGCCTTGCGTATCTCCTTGGGCGGCTCGCGCTGAGGGTAGGTCTTTCACGAGGACCGAGCGCGCTCCGTAGTAAGTCACTTTGGAGATTCGGGCGGTAAAGCCTCCGTTATAAGGCCCAATTGGGGGAACAACTTGAGCGCATTCTTCGGGTGTGGTGCTGTTGTTGCCGCCGGTCCCTGCCTCCGCGACATAGAGATTTCCGTCCGGACCCCACTTAAGTCCACGGGGATTCGAAAATCCCGTAGCAAATACAGAGACATTGGAAGATGTTTGCGCGCATGCTGCCAGCGCGCTTAAGACTGCGATGCCCAGAAGTAGTCGCCGTGAAGCTCTCATTTTAACTCTCCTTTTTGACCTTGGGCTGCGGTTGTCGTTCCGGGCCGTGCCCAGGTTTTCCTTGCCCTACACTTCCTATAGCGAGAACCGGGGTCAAAACCTGTAACGAGGCGGCAGTTCGACGAAGATCTCCGGGGAAAAAAGACCATCTCGTGCTATCTTTTCCTGTAAATGCCGCTCCCTCCTGCGGATAGAGGTTGTGCATGCCTGAAGCCTTCGGACACGAGATCACGGAACTGCTTCGGGCATGGCGGCAGGGAGATGAGCAGGCCCTCGAAAAACTGACGCCTCAGGTTTATCGGGAACTGCATCGAGCCGCGCGGCGCTGCATGGCGCGGGAACGCGACAGTCACACGCTTCAAACTACAGCGTTGATCAATGAGCTGTACTTGCACCTCGCAGATCTGAGGCTGATTGATTGGCAGAACCGGGCGCATTTCTTTGCTTTGTGTGCACGCCAGATGCGGCGCATTCTTACCGACCAGGCGCGGGCCCGGCAGTCGCGCAAACGCGGTGGAGGAGCACGGCCGGTTGCGCTCGATGTGGTCCCCCTAGTCGCGTCCGAGGCCAGCGAGGATTTGGTTGCGGTGGATGCCGCTCTCACCAGCCTGGCGAAGGTGGACCAGCGCAAGAGCCAGGTGGTCGAGATGCGTTTCTTTGGCGGCCTGAGCGTGGAAGAAACCGCCGAAGTCTTAAAAGTCTCCACGGAAACAGTGGCGCGCGACTGGAGACTCGCGAAAGCCTGGCTGTTGCGCGAAATGAGTGGCAAGACAAATGAAACCAGAACGCTGGAATAAGATTGAGAGCGTTTTCCATAAAGCCCTGGAGGCCGGCGAGGATCGTCGCGGCACCGTGCTTGAGGAATCCTGCGCCGGTGATGAGGATTTGCGCCGCGAAGTGGAATCGCTCATCGCCCAGCATGAGAATGCCGGGGACTTCATCGAGAAGCCGGTATTCGAAGCCGAAGCCGGTTCGCCACAAAA
>DATCDL010000126.1:0-2845 GCA_036510715.1 Acidobacteriaceae bacterium | reverse complement strand
CGCACCTGGATGTGGAGGCTCAACGGCTTGTTCCGCTCGATCCCTGCTCTGCCGATGAGTAGCGACAGTCCGAGGGTACTCACCCCCGTCGCATCGTGATGATGGCACTCGGGAAACGGAACCGCAACCGGCAGGTAGACTCGCCAAAACGTCTCATCGAACACTAGCGCGGCGTATCAGACATCACTGAAACCAGCTAAGGGCTTTTACTCGGGTCGGTCAGCGGTGACCGCCTCCACTACCAACTCGATACTCTTCTCGACTGGATCGATCTTTCCAATATCGAACCTCCGCACCTGCCCCACCCGCACTAGCTCAGAGCTGGTTGCCTCGGTCTTGGCCGTCTGCGACACCGGAGACTCCCCGGACTTCCACTTCGACTTCAGCATCGAGCTAAACGCCGACAGATCGATCGCACCCGAAGTCTTCGACTCAGCCGCCGGGGCCTCCGCAGCGGGAGCCGGCAGCACACAGCGTGCGAAAATCCCTTCGCCTAGCTCGACCAGCGCTACGTCGTTCTCGATCGAGACAACGCGGCCAGTCACAGGATCACCTTCCTTGTGCTCGCTGAGAAATTCATCCAGGCTCGTCGGCACCAGTTGTTTCATGCTCAAGCGAAGCTGGCGTTTGTCCTTGTCAATCTCGAGCACCTGCGCGCGAATCACTTCTCCGACCCGCAACACATCGGACGGATGATTCAGTCGGCGTTCCGCAGTAATTTCGCTGATGTACACCAGCCCCTGCACGCCTTCACTCACCTGCACAAACGCGCCAAACTTCGTCAGGCTCGCCACGGGCCCTTCCACCACCGACCCCACCCTGATCTTCTCTGCAGCCTCCACCCACGGATCGCCCAACGCCTGCTTCAGCCCCAACGAGACACGTCGTTCCTCGACGCTGATGCCCAGAATCACGGCATCCACCGTATCCCCGGTATTCAACACCTCGGTCGCCTTATGGATTCTCTTCGACCACGACATCTCCGAAAGGTGTACCAGCCCTTCCACTCCCGGTGCAATTTCGACGAAGGCTCCAAACTCAGCGGTGCGAGTCACCGTTCCACGCACCCGGTCACCCACCGCAAACGTAGTCGCCACCGCATCCCACGGATGCGCCTGAAGCTGCTTCAATCCCAGAGAAATTCGCTTGCTCTTAGGATCGATTTTCAATACCTTCACCTGCAGCGACTGCCCCACCTCCAACACATCTGAGGCTTTGCCGATGCGATTCCATGCAATGTCGCTCACATGCAGCAGCCCATCGATGCCGCCCAGATCAACGAACGCACCATAATCCATCAGGCTCCGCACCGTGCCCTCGAGGACCGCTCCTTCGTGTATCTCCGCCAGCCGATGTCCCTTAACCTTCAGCGCCTCTTCTTCTGTCACAACGCGGCGATCGACAACAACATCTTCCTCTTCCACGTCCAGCTTGGTAATGCGGCAGAGGATTTCCTGGCCCACCAGCTTCTCCATCTCCGCCGCGTCGCGTCCTCCGCTGCGCGAGGCCGGAAGAAACGCACGTACCCCGACGTCCACATGCAACCCACCCTTCACTACTGCGACGACCGTGCCCACAACGTTCGATCCCGCGGCGAACGCCTTCTGCAGACTGCTCCAATCCTTCGCTTGTGCAACGTGGAAAAGCGAGAGCTCGTAGTAGCCGTCAGCGTCGCGTCCCTTCACCGACACCGTCAATCCATCGCCGATCTTCCACGGCTCGCGACCGGCAGGCAGCGCGGTCAGCGGAAGGATGCCCTCCGATTTGAAGCCGATATCAACCAACACCGACTCAGCATTGACCGCAACGACGGTCCCACGAATCTGCCGCCCTTCTTCGCCTGTGCGGCGATCGCTGGTTCGCTGATACGCAGCGAAGATGTCGCCGAAAGACTCTTCTTCCGCCCCCTCCGCCGCAACTCCGGCTGACGCTGCGTCGCCAGGAACAGTGTCTGTATCAGGGAGCGCCGTCTCAAGAGGAAGAGCGGGAACGTCTGTCGTGCTGTTGGAATTGAAATCGGACATAAATAAACACCCTATAGCCATCTGGCAATGCCGGCCGAGACCCGCATTGCGCCAGAATATCACTGCACCGCTACTCCCCGTAGAAGGCAAGAGGCAGACAGCAAACTCCCCAGCCCTGCATCACTCCGAATCTGGAGTGATGCAGCGCTGAGGAGTTGAGGGATTTCGGGCTATTGTGACAAAGCGATCTGCCCGTCGACATGAAAGTGGCCAGTAGCAACCGGCGCTCCCGTGTCAGGCTGGCCTCCCCCGATGCCGATGGTGTACTCGCCTCCAGCGATGATGGGCTGCCCCGCCTCGGTGACCATGCTCAGATCGCGAGCCTTCAACTCGAATGGAACCTGCTGGCTCTGGCCCGGGTCGAGATGAATCCGCTTGAATCCGCGAAGAGCGATCCGTGGCGCGCCCGCGACCGACGGAAACTTCAGGTAGAGCTGAACGACCTCGTCCCCTGCCACCTTCCCCGAATTCGTGACGGTTACGCTGGCGTGCACCGGATCTCCGGCATGGACAGGCTCTTGCGGCACACTCAGGTCGCTATAGCTGAACGTGGTGTAGCTCAGGCCGTAGCCAAAGGGGTAGAGCGGCTTACCAGTAAAGTACCTGTACGTGCGGTTGTCCATCGAGTAGTCCTCGAATTTGGGCAGCTGGCTCACATCCTTATAGAACGTCACCGGCAACCGGCCCGCAGGGTCATTCTTGCCACTCAGCGTGTCGGCAATCGCGGCCCCGCCTTCCTCGCCCGAGTACCACGCTTCGAGCACCGCGTTGGCATGTTGATCGATCCAGTTCACGGCTAGCGCGCTGCCGTTCATCAGCAC
>DATCDL010000125.1:0-5274 GCA_036510715.1 Acidobacteriaceae bacterium | reverse complement strand
AGCCAACGCTTACCTCGTATTTCGCGTGACGACCGGTGAGGGTGTAGTGGGTTTCGTGGCTGCTAAGCTAACCCGCTAGCCGTTAGCGTAACATAAAGGACGTTATGTTGCAGATTGCCGGTGTGACTAAAGGTCTTTATTGTACCTAGGACTTCGTCAAGGATGCTAACGCTTCACAGCTTCAGATGTGTCACTTTATGTTCTTCAGCTTTTAAGTTTTCTCTGACTGGCTTGCACATCTTCGTATTCTGCATGGGCCTCCCAATTCTTGGTAATAGCCCTGAGCACCGCAGCTGTTCGAGGCCATGGTGCTAACAGTTCCGCGTAGCTACGGTTCTCGGCCGCCAAAGCCCGCTCCTGACCACCACCGTCATAAAGGGCTTTGAAGTGCGCCCCTCGCATGTTGAACTGTTCAGTCAGGATCCCTCGTTCGAGGGGCTCTGACGCAAGTCGTTCAATTTGTTCGCGCACAGCACAATGAGGCCATGCCCCGTCCGGGTCGGACATTGCGTGCGCGAAAAGGTGCCCGATATATATATCAGCTATCTCGACACGATCCGTCTGAGCCGCGAGCTCGCGGACACGATCGATCCACTGAGAAAGCGCGACGACGTTTACGCCGCTCTCAGTTTGCCCCGGAAGCTGGGCAAATTTCGAGAGAAGTGAGTAATTCAAACGCCACTTAACACGTTCTGATTCGCTCGGCTGCGATTCAGGTGTTGTCTCATCTTTTCCGTGAAAGACTTGACAAAGGACATGATGGTATAGATCGGGATCAGTAGCCATAACCTTATGAAACCGTAACGGTCTTTTGCCGTGCTCTAGAGCTGTGAGGAAAGCAAATTCTTTCCTTGCCACGTCGAGATCAGATGCATCCTCGCGACGGTCCAGCTCTTCGAATGCGTTCTCTAACTCGTAACTTAACATTGAACGCGGCGATGATGTTCCAGTGTTCAATTCGGTCAAAATGCTGTCGAGGATCCGGAGAATCAGCCGGGTTGGCACATCTTTCAGTCGGTTAAGCGCCGTTTGAAGAGCAGCCATACCCCGTCCATAGTGGAGGAGAGTGAGCTCAGCCCGCAGAAATTCGTGTTTAGAGCTATTAAGCCAATGAGGCCCCATCGTCATCCAGTAGGCTGCCGCGACACCCTCACCTAGGCGCCTGGCGAAGTGCCACGTTGAGGTTTGCTCTGGCCATGCAAGCAGAAGGCGCGCCATCGTTTCGGGGCTCCATCCGTTGGCCCGCATTGCGCTCGCAATCCACACCTCGGACTCTTTCTCACCCACCACACGTCGATGAAGATTGGATAGCATGATCGCAAAATTTGATGTCGGGTCGACACGAATGGAGTCGGTTAGCAGCGTTTCAATATCGGCGCGTGAAACGTTGGCTTCACCAAGTGCTTCGACAACTTTGTGTGGGAGCTTCGCCGTTAACCCAAGCCGGAGAACGGCATCCAGGCCATGTTTGTCCAACAGCTCTCGGACGGCGTTTATCCGACGCCGCCCCGCTTCTTCCTCGTCGCGATGCGCGTCGAGCATCCATGTATCAAAGAGCCATACTACGGCCGAAAGGGGGTCAGATGGCGCATATCGGTCCACCATGCCGCGAAACGGTTGAAGCTGGTCAGCCGGAAGGGCCCATACCGCAGTCGCGAATTTTTCATGCTTTGCGACCTCATCACGAACTTTGCCCCACACTGTCTGCCTTTGCTCCTCCCCCAATCTGGCCAACGTCGCGTCCAGCGCCTCGAAAGCTCGCGGCCGGTCTTCCGGCGCAAAGTTCGCAATAACGGGGATTAGTTCTAGCCACCTTGATGGGTCGTGATCGGCGAGACGAACGGCGCGCTGCACAACAGCAGACTGACCCTCCCAGAGCTCGCGGTAGGTCACATTAGCGCGCTCAGATGCACCTGCCTCCCGCAATCTCGGGCGGGCTGTGGGGCTGGACGTGCCATAGGTGGAGGGCAGCAGCATGCAGACAAGCCGCCACCCCACTGCCGGTAACGACTTGATGATATCGTCTAATGCCGCCATGCGCTGCGCTGCTGGTGCGTTGGTGTTGGGGGTCCATAGAATGAAGCTTTCGCGCAGACTGTTAATTGGCCTATTGCCTAGTCTGCCGCCCGGGTCGATGGCGGCTAAGCGGGCGAGAATCCTGACTGCCCGATCGAAGTAATCCGGATCCCAAGCCAGTGTTTCAAGAGCCCATAGTACCCCTATATGGTGGGACACGGGCGCCAGAAGGCCTTCCGTTTCTTTAAAGAGCGGCCTGATTGCGTCACCGTTACCCTCGAGCATCAGCTCGAGGGCTGACAACAAAGGGCTGGGAGCGGCCTCCGCCATCAGCGGAAGTTCATCACGCAGGCTGGCCAGTAGGCGGTGATTTGTTGCCAGTCCGGGTAGGTCTCGGACCAACTCATCAGCGAATCTTTGCCCAGCGCCTGTACCTAAGCGCAAGCGTGCTTGCTTTTCCCAGACCGCTATCAACAGAAGTGTGGTCGCCAAGCCGTCCCTTAGCCATTCGCTATACCCGGGCTTTGGCGGTCGTGACAGCCGGACGATCTCGTCTGGGTCCGGGTCTGGCTCGATTTGACTAAAAACAGTTGACATGGTTATCCGTAATAAATCCAGATGCTCGGTGCCGATAAGCTCACCAATATGGATGAACGCATCCAAAGGAGCGCGGACCTTCCAAACCGTCCCTACCTGGTCAAACGGCGGGTCTGCTTCACTGATAAATCGGCGCAATTTCCTTTCATACTTGCGGTAGTCATCGGATTCCGCGAGCGCTTGAATAATCGTCCTGTCGAGGTCGTTACCGGCATCCCAGCCGCCTGCAAGAATGGCGGGCAGTACGAGATTCCCGTGCGGCATCCATGCGGGCGGCTCCGACGAACCGCCAGGGAACTGCCGTGCGAGTGCAGCAAGGCTTCGACCACAGCCCCTCGCCATTGTGATAGCTTGGTTCTCTGGAATGCCCATAGTACTCATGGCCATGCCCATTACTTGGCCACTGGGCCGGCTAAGCTGCTGTGGGTTTCCCCTTCGCTGCTGACGGCCAAGTGGGATTAGCGTCGGGGCCTTGTCAGCAAATTGGCCTGGAGCCTTAGCTGCACTATCACGGAGTAGATAGATAAGATTGGACTCGGTGAGAAGCTCGCGGCCTGCGTCCATGTTGTCGACGATGATTGTTCGAGCCTCAAGAAAGAGGCGCACCTCCGGCTTGGACTTACGGATTGCCGCAACAGCGAATGCCACAACCTCATCAGGAGAGTCTGCGGAAAACGATATGGAGCCTGACTTGGCCATAAGTGCATCGATTAAGCGCTGGCTTTCATTCTGCCGCTCGCACAAGAGAACTTCCTCTGTAATTCGAGGTTTGAAATGGTCAGCGAATTCCCACCAGAATTCGTCGGTACTACGAGCGCCTGTTACGGGTTGAGATTTTAGGGTATTGCGCGCGTGCCATGCCGAGACCGCAGGGCAACTTTGCAGCCACGCCTCAAGTTTGACACCGTCAATGAAATGGACAGATTTCCAAATAGACTCTTTGGACTTTAGCTCTTCCCAGTCTTCTATTTTATTGTCAGCTTTCGAACTATCCCAGGTCCACGGCGATACAAAAACGAACGTGGCGTCCTTCCGCTCCTCCTCTGACACTAATTTCGAACACCTCTCGAACTCTTGAGAGCCCTTCTTTTGATAGGTCTCCTCAGTGCCGAATTCCCAATATGAATTACCTTCTGGGACATTGTTGCCACCCCAAGTTGTTTCCAAATGCCCGTCGAAGCCGCGTACTTGACCTTTATCGCCACTCGGAAATCGGAAGGCATTGATGTCAGGACATGATGCGCGGATCAAGTCGCCGACCATTGCCGGCAGATCGCCTCGCGAGGAGGGGAGACGTGCCCATTCCTCCAAGCGACTCGTAGTTATCCATCTCATCGGGAACCCCTGTAGTGCAGAACACAGGACATTAAGTTACGAAAACGCATATTGGACCGTTCCGATCCATTCACCCGCGCTGTTATATTTGTCGGATTTCACATGCCCGAATGCATTCCATATCGTATTGAAGTTCAGCCTGAGAGCTTGTGGTACATTGGCCGGTGACCGGTCAATCACGACATCCTGCAATGCTATCACATCATCACGCAATGGCTGCCCTTGATAATATCCAGCACCGAATTCGGTACGCGTACGAAGGTGACAACCACGAACACCGCAGAACGACACGAACAGCGCGACAGGTAGTTCTATCTCAATCGATTGCATAAAATGCAGGTAATTGTTGGCGGCTGAAACGATTGTGTTTTCGAATACCGGTCCGGCAAGATAGGGGGCGCCCGTGGCATCGTCTGTCGATAGAACATCAACCCCCTCAATTGCCCCTGAGCGAAATATCTGCGCATAGCCGTGTGACGGTTGGCCGTCCGGATTAGTAAAGGTCACAAAGCCATCGAGATTAACTGAATAATTGTTTGGATGACCGACGCGACCTGGAGGAAGTGCCATAACGTGGCCGTTGGCCACCGCGCTAACGATGTCGATGTTCTGCGCCGACGTAAAGGCAGTGAAGGGGATAGCATGGACAATCATTGTCGCACCAGGGTGTAACGGCACCGGGGTCTCTCCGGCAGCGATCTTTATCAATCTATCCCGACGGAAATTACGGATGCGGTTGGCAACGGACTCACCAAGCACAAATGCCGAACGCAACTCACTGACATCAAGAGGATATTTTCCTGCGGAATTCCGACCGTAGAATTTGTCGTTCATGGTAACTCTGTGGGGGCCTATCCAGCTTTGGTGGCTTCTTACGATCAACACGTAACGGCCTTCAGCGCAGGTGACAGCTTCAATTTCGACCCGGGGAAGCCTGGGTTCAATATTGTTGGCGAGCAGTTGTTCGAGTCGAAGTTTCTCAGCATCAGGGTCTTGGAATACGACGCCTGGGATTGAGTGTGCGAGTCCACCTCTGGCCTCAATGCCGATGAGCAAATCGCCGCCGGCTGTGTTAGCAAGGGATGATACGGCCGCAAGAAACTTGACAATCTCTTCGTTTCTGCGGGCAGGCATCTCTCGCTTGTATTCGATCGTTTTACTCTCACGCACAAGGCCAAGCAGGCCCAGGGCTGTTCAACGCTCTCAACTGACGCACCACTTGAGCAGCGCATCGATACCGCCGAGCGCGGCCGCGTAGCGTTCCTGACTGAACGTGGAGCTCCGGTTGCGCTGCAGGATGTTGTAGGCGAACGAGCGCAACCGAGC
>DATCDL010000124.1:0-2991 GCA_036510715.1 Acidobacteriaceae bacterium | reverse complement strand
AGAAGCTGGACAAGCCACTGACCCAACGAATGCTCGCCAGCTGGCAGGCCGCGCTCTTTCCGACCGGGCGCTCGGGGCTCGCCAAGATCCGCGTCGGCACGTTGCGCGGCGCCTCCCCGATGCGGATCGTCTCTGCTCCGGTCGGCAGAAGGTTCACTATGAGGCGCCTCCGCGGCGCGGGCTCGAGCGGGAACTCAAACGCTTTTTTGACTGGTTCAACAAGCCACCGGCGGAGGTGGATGGACTCGCGCGCGCCGGTTTGGCCCATGCTTGGTTCGAGCTCATTCACCCGTTCGAAGACGGTAATGGGCGCGTCGGTCGTGCCCTCCTCGATCGTGCGCTTGCCCAGGATGAGCACCGGTCAACGCGGCTCTATAGCCTTTCAGCAAGATTCATGGCGGTTCGCAGCGAGTACTACGAGGCATTACAGGCGCTGTCGCGCGGCGATCTCGACGCAACGGATTGGCTGAAATGGTTTCTCAAGCAGGTCGTGGCCGCTTGCGCTGAGAGTGCCGGCACGGTCGAGCGCGTACTGCAGAAAGCCCGCTTCTGGATGCATCATTCGCGATCCGGCTTCAACGAGCGCCAGCGCAAGCTACTCAACACATTGCTCGATGCCGGCCCTGAAGGATTTGTCGGCGGAATGACCAACAAGAAGTACGCGCACCTCACTCACATCAGTCCCGCCACGGCACAGCGTGATCTTGCCGAGCTCGTAGAACGTAGAATACTTCGCATGCAAGGTGGGGGGCGTAGCGTGCGCTACCTGCTTGCTTCAGGAAGTTAGCGGCAGCGCAGCCTTGCTACACTGGCGCGATTGGCTGCCGCCTCACTCGGATACGTCGGTGACTGCATCGACGTCCAGGAACAGCTGCGTATGTTCAGTCACAGCCACCCATCGGCGCGGGTATCCGCGGCAGGCCGCCGGTCATTGTTTGCGGTGCCAAGTCATGCGCAGGATGGGTCCACGAATAGCTCTTCCATGCCTGAATCCCTTTGACGCTGGTTTTTTTCAATCCCGTGCTAAGCTCGCGGCGTAGAGTTACAAGATAGCCTCCCCAGGGGCGTGAGCCCTCTTCAGTTTGGGCGTGTATGGCTTTTAAATTCTCAGCGGCGTCGAGCCTTATCTATATCCTGGTCACTGGTTCCCAGTCATGCCGCGAGCGTGTTCGACGGAACATGGAAGGCGGACTTGGGCAAGAATGAACGGAACGCCAAGCCCGAAGTGCGCCAACTGATGCAGGGCACCTACAAATACGTGACCTGCGAACCGCCCTGCGAACTCAAGGCCGACGGCGCGCAGCATCCGGTGCCTGGCTCCGGTGTTGATACGCGAAGCGTACGCGCTGTCGACGAGCATTCGGTCGCAATGACCGAAATGAATAAGGGAAAGAAATCATTCGATTCCACGATCGCCGTTTCCCCGGACGGAAACACCGAGACGGTCAGCGAGATCATCTTCGACGTCGGGCCTCAACCCTTCACTGTAACTGAGTATTTCGTGCGGGTTGCCGCCGGGCCTGCGGGTTCTCACGCAATCTCCGGCAGCTGGAAGCTCACAAAAACGGAAACGTCCGACAATGTTGACGTGACAACGTTCAAAGTGATCGGTGGATCGTTGAAGCGAAATGATATTGAGGGGTCTTCGTATATCGCGAAGCTCGACGGTACTCCAGCTCCTTACACAGGCGATCCTCGATGGGACCAGGTATCGGTGAAGATGATTAGCCCGAACACAATCGAGGAAACATATACGAAAAAGGGGCAGCTCCGCATGCGGACACGTTGGTCGGTCGACCCGGATGGCGTGACCATGCACGCCCATTTTGAGGATCCGAAAGGTAACTCGTTCGACCAGACAGGGCACAAGGTCAAGTAGATCGAACGCTTGGTCCACCATCGCGCTACGAGGCTGTACCGCTTCAAGCATGGCGCGCTCGAACCCAGTCCCGGTACAAGACCTACCGCCGGGGTATCACTGGATTTACTCCGAAACCCCGCCTGCATCTTCCGCGCAAGAAAGGTGGCGTTGCTTCACGTGACAACTTGCCCTGAAGCGAACCGGAACCACAGGCTGACATCACACGTATGAATACTCGTGATCTGCTCGACCGAAAACCGCTTCCTCTTCACGACAAAACCTCCGTCCTCCAAGACCCGACTTTGTCGCAAAACTCATATTCCAGTTGGTCCGATTTCTCCCGAGCGGGTCACATCGAACTAACGAATCGTCCAGTCGGCGTCGTTGCCGGATGTGGCGAACTCGATGTTCACCGGATATTTGTGATTGCAGCCCGATACGATCCACAGCTCTTTCCATCGCCGGTGGCCGGGAGCACCGGTCGGCAGCTGCGTCACATAGGTGGCGACATCCCCGAGCTTCTCGCAGCCCATCGTGCCGACCTTGCTGGCGACCCCGAGCTTGGTGTCCGCGATGAGCTTCTCATTGGCGAGCGTGCCACGTTGGATCGCGCCCGCCGGCAGCGGATCGTCAGCAGCCCATGCGCTCGTCGCCAGGCAGGACAGTGCCATGGATAGATACAGAATTCTCATTGGGTTCTTCCTTGAAATGAGCAAGGTTGCTTGTGAGCCGCTCTAGCAGCCGCCGTGCTGCGTGAGCATTCCCAGCAGTCCCTTTTCTGACACGGCCGGCTTGAAGGTCGCGTAGACGACGGCGTACGCCTCACTATCCGCGCCATCCTTGCCCGGGCTGCCGGTGATACCGACGTACAGCGTGCCGTCCGCACTCAGGAACGCATCCTGCGTGCGGCCCGCGCCGTAGCCATGCAGATGCTTGAAGCCCTTCAGATGGGCGCCATACCAGGCGAGAGCAGTGCTGATCCGAAATCCGGAGACGGAGTAAAAAACCGATTTCATCGTGCTGCGGCAGATCGAGGCCGGAGGCATGTCCACCGCCGGCGGGTCGACGCGCATGCCGGACGCTGCATCCGGCAGCGGCAGCCCTGTCATCGTTTCCTGCCCACCTGCCGC
>DATCDL010000123.1:0-2706 GCA_036510715.1 Acidobacteriaceae bacterium | reverse complement strand
AGTAGCCGTTGCGCTCCAGACCGTAGCCACCCTGCGGCATGAACTGCCACATGCCACCGGCTCCTGAACTGCCATTCATCGCTTGAGGCTGAAAGCCGGATTCCGCGACGGCAAGATAGATCAGGTCCTGGGGAACACCCTGGTCGCGGAGGATCTTCGAGATCATCTTCTTATATTTTCCGGCGCGCTCAAGGGAACGTACCAGGTGCGCATGCCCGGCAGGTGAGTTGGTAAAGTAACTGATCCAACCAGCGACGTAGTCGTTTACCACCAGGGGAAGATCGGACTGGGTCGTCTTCAACTCCGCTGCGATTTTGCCAACGAGCGCTGGATCGGAGGGGAACGTTACCTCGTTCGCAGCATCCAGCGGTGCCTCTTCAATCTTCGGAGAGAATCCGTTGCCCTGCTTGAGAGCCGCGAGTTCGAGCGAGTTGATCGAGGAGAGCAGCCGGTCGAACTCATCGGAAAGTTGCGGATCATTCTTAAGATCCATGCCGCTCGAGAGCATGGTGTCAACAGCGAAGTCGAAGTCCTGACGGGCAGCATCGAGATGATTGGCGTGGTAGTTATCCACGCCGGATTTATAGCTGGCCTCGGCCTTATCGATCAGTGCCTGTACCTTCTGAGCGTGCTGCGCCGCAATGACGGCCTGTGCGGCTTGCCGGGCCTGCTCCGCGGCTTGTTCCGCTTGCAACGCGGGTGCCGTGGCATTGGAGGGAGCACTGCCAGGAGAGGCTTTGTGGCCGGCGCCAGCGCCAGCGCATCCAATGAGCGCCAGGAGCAGCAACGGGGCGGATGCCAGGGCAACGGTGCAGCGCCCGAAAAGGGAGGTAGTTCGCAAGATAACCATCAACCTTCTCATTGTAAGGGTTGGACGCTCCAGGAACATTCTGGTTGGACGGTTTCAGGTGTTGGGATGCAACACCATGGTGCTAAAGGAGTCCGCTGGCATCGAGCCACTAATCTTCTGCTCGCCAATAGTGAGGTCGATCGCTCTCTCCTGCGCGCTCTCATTTCGGAGAATCACGACGACGCTTCGATCCGGGTTGAGGAAGGCGAGGGCGTCGTCGAAGGTGCCGCGAACATTGAGGCGTTTCGCTCCGCGTTGGACGAAGTGGCTGACGTGTTTCAGGAGGTAGTACTCGTGATTGAAGGCGTAGGTTTTCGATTCGCGATCAACGGTGATCAGTGAATTTTGCGGCCAGCCCCAATGGCTTTCTCCGCCGCGCTCCAATGAAAGGTTCCAGTACATGTAGCCGCTGGCTCCGTTGCGAAGGTAATACTTCATCAGGTCCCAGCAGTAGCCGGCGTAGGTCCAATCATTTTTGCCGTCGCCGCACTCCTGCTCGGATTGATAGATTTTCAGTGCTGGATGCTCGGCGTGGATCGCCGCGACTGCACCTTTGCCCGCCCATTGCACGCCCACACCCTTGATGTACGGGCCAGCGTCGGGGTCGGCTAACACGGCTTCCAGCAGAGCTTCGCTACCTCGTTCGAGGGTGCCAAAGAAGATCTCCACATTGCGGCGCGACATCTCGGGACCGAGGAAGCGGAGGAATCTTGCGAGGCCCGCAGGGGTCCAGGTGCAGCTTGGGAACGGCTGCGCGGAGTTGAACTCGTTCTGCGGCATGACCATGCCGATGGAGACGTCCTGCTGTCGATAGGCATCGATGAAGCGACCGAAGTAAGCCGCGTAGGTCTTGAGGTATTTGTCTTCGAGGATGAAGAGGTCGGTGCCCTCCTTGCCGACCTGGTCAGGCTTCAGTCCGTTGGGCGGCAGGCCGGGGCGTTGCATCTGCGCGGCGTAGTGCCCATTGTGTTTCATCCAGCTCGGCGGGCTCCAGGGCGACGCCCATAGTTCAAGCGAGGGGTTATAGCGTTGAGCATTCTTGATGAACGGCACGAGCGTCTCAAGGTCGTTGGCGATGCTGAAGTGGTCGAGCGCGAAGTCGCCGGGCTGCTCGTCGTAGGAGTACCAGCCGCGCGAGAAATCGTTGGCGCCGATGGGCATGCGGCAGAGCGTGAAGTTGGCGCCGACTCCGGGCGAGAAGAGTTCTTTGAAGATGGTCTCGCGCTGATCGTCGGGGAGGGCCTGCAGGGAAGTCCAGCCGAGTTCGTTGAAGCAGGCGCCAAAGCCTTCGATGGCGGGGCTTGCGGCGTTGGCGCTCGCAAGGTCTACCCACGCGTCGAGGGTGTCCCATCGCCAGCCGGAGGGACGGAGAGGTTGCTGCTGCCAGGGTGATGTCGCCGTCGTGGATACCCATGTGGCCGAAGCGGCTGGAGATTGGGCAGCGGCGCTGAGCAGACTTGAAGGCAGGAGGGTCGATGCAGCAGCCCCGCCGGCGACTTTGGCGGCCTGCGTGATCCATCTTCGTCGGGTCACCCGCGGATTGGAGAGGTTCATGGATGTTCCTTTTGATGAAAACTGAGCGCATAGATACTCTGCCACGCGGAGATAGCGTCTGGCATCTCCGGACACCCAGCTTTTTTGACTGCCGTGAGTGTTAAGATGGAGGTTAGGCCTTTCGTATTCACAATGGACCCCAAGTACATCCGCAACTTCGCGATCATCGCGCACATTGACCACGGCAAATCAACCCTTTCGGACCGGCTGCTCGAGCTGACCGGAAGTCTGACCTCGCGCGAGATGCAGGCGCAGGTGCTGGATGTCATGGACCTCGAACGCGAGCGCGGCATCACCATCAA
>DATCDL010000122.1:0-6531 GCA_036510715.1 Acidobacteriaceae bacterium | reverse complement strand
CCTCGAGCACGCGCCGCGGAGCGCACGCGCAAACGCCTTGAAGATAGCCTCGATCTTGTGGTGATTGCTTCGACCATACATCGTCTTCACGTGCACATTGGCCTTCGCGCCGCGTGCAAACCCATCGAAGAAGTCCGTAACCAGCTCAGTCTGCAGATCACCCACAACCGGAACATCAACCTGGTCGTCGACGACATACGCAACGCGCCCCGACAGATCGACAGCCGCAACCGCAAGCGTCTCATCCATTGCCATCACGAAGTAGCCTGCGCGGAGAATGCCCTTCTTGTCGCCCAACGCTTCGGCGAAGGCTTCGCCGAGCGCAATGCCAACGTCTTCCACAGTATGGTGCTGATCCACGTCGAGGTCACCAATACACTTCAGTTGCAGGTCGAAACCACCATGTCGCGTGAACAGTTCCAGCATGTGGTCGAAGAAGCGTATTCCGGTGGAAACGGTGTACTTGCCTTCTCCGTCGATGTTCAGACGTAACGAGATCTTCGTCTCGGTGGTATTGCGCTCGACGATGCCGATGCGCTCGGGACCTTCAGGTTGCGGCGCGACGCCGACTTCTTCTACCAGATCGCTCATGCTTGTCCTCTGCCCTCTGCTGGAGTCCAGCCAATCTCCGCCAACGACTCGCGCAGCGCTGCAATCCCTCTCGTCACGTGGTCTTCGACACCCACAGTGATGCGCACATACCCCTCGCAGCCAGGATCGGCGGAGCGATCCCGGAGCAGAACACCACGCTTGCGCATCGCAGCGCAGAGCTCCTTATGTCTCGGACCGATATCCATGAGGACGAAGTTGGCAGCGCTTGGCCAGGTCCGAACATGGAGTTCGTGCAGCGCCGCGAAGATGCGCTCTCTACCGCCATGAACCTGATCGACGTACCAACTGATGTAGGCCTCGTCCGCGACGGCATCAGGCAGCACCGCGAGTGCAACGCCGTTGACGTTGTACGGCGAGCTCACCTTGCGGACAAAGCTGATCAGCCTCGCATCGCCAGCGAGCATCCCGATGCGGAGGTTCGCAAGACCATAGGCCTTCGAGAACGTGCGTGCAACGAGGAGGTTGGGAATGCTGCCAATATCGCCAATCGTCGTGTCACCGTGGAAGTGGAAGTAGGCTTCGTCGACCATCAGCACCGCTTGCGGCGCTGCCGCAGCAATCGCCAGCAGATGCTCGCGACTCACTGTTGCGCCGGTTGGATTGTTAGGCGACGCGACAATGATCAGCTTGGTCTTCGGCGTAATCGCCGCGAGGAACCGCTCGAACGGGAAGGTGAGCGAATCGTCGCTTTGCACGCGCTTCAGCCCAGAGGTCATCAGGCTGATCGAGACGTCGTACATGAAGAAGGTAGGAGTGCAGATGAGAGCTTCGTCGCCCTCGTCGAGGAACGCGCAGGCGACAAGATGGATTGCCTCATCAACGCCGTTGGTAAGGAGGATTCGGTCGCGCTGCACGCCGAAATGGTCTGCGACGATCCGTTCGACGGGCTCTCGCTCGGGATAGATCGTCATGGCCTCTGAGGTCAACTGCTGCAGCTTGCGCAGAACCGAAGGACTAGGCGCAAAGGTGTTCTCGTTGAAGTCCAGGCGAAGCGCGTCGCGGCCGGCGAGTGGCGGATGATATTCGGGCATCGCCAACACGGCCTTGCGCGGTTGCACGGTCTTGGTTTGCTCGATCACTGCGCTCATCGCATCCTCACGCGCACGCTCTCGGCGTGTCCGGTCAAACCTTCTGCTTCCGCCAGCGCGATGGTGTGAGGTCCAACCTCACGCAACGCGTCGAGCGTGTACTGCTGAACGGTGATGATCTTGACGAAGTCGAGTACGCTCAATCCACCACGAATACGACCGTTGCGACCTGTAGGGAGAACGTGGTTCGGGCCACTGATGTAATCGCCCATCGACTGTGGCGTATGGTGTCCGATGAACACCGAGCCAGCGTTCCGGACCCAG
Source organism: Acidobacteriaceae bacterium (assembly GCA_036510715.1). Taxonomy (GTDB): domain Bacteria; phylum Acidobacteriota; class Terriglobia; order Terriglobales; family Acidobacteriaceae; genus Granulicella. The sequence goes on along the minus strand of DATCDL010000122.1, from coordinate 4,567 downwards.
CGGAGATCCGCGGCTGCATCCACGGTGAGATGCTCAGGGGCCAGGCGATTGGTGAGCGCGTGAGCCTCCTCCGCACTTGCGGTGATGAAGGTAAAGCCCTGCGCTGCCAGCGACTGTTGCGCGATCGTGTTGGTCTGAGCTTGACGCTTCACCTCGAGCACGACCTCTTCGGCGAGGTCCGCATTGCTGGTGATGAGGATAGCGAGAGCCTCAGGATCGTGCTCGGCCTGCGCGACGAGATCCGCTGCAATCCCTGTGGGATCACCGCTTTCGCTGGTGACGATGATCTCGGTCGGGCCTGCGGGCATGTCGATGCCGGTCTGATGCGAGACGGCAATCTTAGCCGCAGTGACGTAGAGATTGCCTGGCCCGACGATCTTCGCTACCGGCGCGATCGTCGTCGTGCCAAATGCGAGGGCGGCGATTGCCTGCGCGCCGCCGATACGGTAGAACTCTGTGACGCCCGCAAGATTGGCTGCAGCCATGGTCTCTCTCGCGGGCTTGGGCGAGCAGACAACGATGCGCTCGACACCCGCGACCTGAGCGGGAGTTACGGTCATCAGCAAGGTCGATGGCAGCGGATACCGTCCGCCCGGAACGTAGCAGCCAACCGAACTGAGAGGGCGGATGATCTGGCCGACCTCCATGCCGTCCGTGGGACGAAAGCTCCATGCACGAGGCAATTGCTTCTCTGCAAATGCGCGGATGTTGGCCTGCGCGAGTCGCATCGCTGCCTTGAGTTCTTCGCTGGTGGAATCCCACGCGGCTTCCATCTCTTCATGGCTGACAAGCAAAGGCTGATCGCCTTCAAGTCCGTCGAACCTGGCGGAGTATTCCCTGATGGCTAGATCGCCCTGCGCACGCACCGCTGCGAGGATCGCCTGGACGACGCTGTCGACCTTCGCGGTGTTGACGGTGCCGCGCTGCTCCAACTGCTGGATCACAACAGCGGAGTTGCTTGCGCTCTCACCAAAGGTTTTGAGGATCTTCATCGTGCTCCTCGGCGCCCGCGAACGCTGGGAACGACGCCGCGTCCGGATTGCATCTGACGGCGCTCGCTGCGCGAGCCGGTCGCGACCACTCGCTTTGCGGCTTCGGGACCAGCGGGATAGATTCGCTTAGGGTTCCTGGGGTCGACCACGATGATGAGACGTACACCTTGTTCGATCTTCTGGCCGGGTTCGATGCGGGAGCTTATGGTCACTTGTCGCGCGGTCTTGTCGGGCTCCTGAATCCACATCATGATCTTCGCCATCGGCAACTGTTTACCGAAGCGTTTGATCGGCTTCACGGAGATCACTGTGGCATAGAGAGCGAGGCCCTCACGCTCGGCCACCGTCTGTCGCCACCGCTGGTAGAAGTAGACTACCGCTGGGGTCGCAGCTGCCACAAAGATGAGTATCCAAATTGCAGTCTTCATCGAATTACCTCTTTCTGTTTCGAGCACAACTTAGAGGACAACCTTGCTGAGCGGATACTCGACGATGCCTGTGCCGCCCGCGGCCTTGAGCCTGGGGATCACGTCGCGGACCAGATGGGTTTCGAGAATCGTGTTGAGTGCAACCCAGTTCTCATCTCTCAACTGTGAGATGGTTGGCGAATTGAGTGCGGGAAGAACGCCAATTACGTTGTCCAAATCAGACTTGCGCACGTTGAGCATCAAGCCGACTTGTACCTCGGCATCCATCGCGCCGTTGAGCATGAGCGAGAGCGTCTGGATCTTGGCACGCTTCCAGTCACTGGCCCATGCGGTCTTGTTGGCGATGAGTTGTGTCTCCGACTCCATGAGGGTCTCGATGATGCGCAGGCGATTGGCGCGGAGAGAACTTCCCGTCTCGGTGACTTCTACGATGGCATCGGCGAGGGTTGGCGGTTTGACCTCCGTTGCACCCCAGCTGAACTCTACCTTGACAGGGATGTTCTTCCCGGCGAAGTAGCGCCTGGTGTACTCGACGAGTTCGGTGGCGATGGTTTTGCCGGCGAGGTCTTCGGGCTTCTGGAAGGGTGAGTCTTCGGGGACAGCGAGCACCCACTTCACGGGGACTCGGGATTGCTTGGAGTAGGTTAGCGATGTGACGCGCTCGACGTCGGATTGATTCTCCAGAACCCAATCGTTGCCTGTGAGTCCAGCGTCGAGGGCACCGTGCTCCACGTAGCGCGCCATCTCCTGTGCGCGGACAAGCATGCACTCAATCTCGATGTCGTCGATGGTGGGGAAGTAGCTGCGGCCGCTGGCGTAGATGCGCCAGCCAGCCTTCTCGAAGAGGGCAATGGTCGCATCCTGGAGGCTGCCTTTGGGGATGCCGAGCTTGAGCTTGTTCTTCTGTGACATTATTTGCTCCCTAGTTCGATGGGCTTGGTAAAGCAGCTGACCGTGCCTTCATGGCATACGAGTCCGTCGCCTTCGACCTCGACGCGGAAGAGTAATGCGTCGTTGTCGCAGTCGGTGGCTGCTGAGACGACGCGGAGACGGTTGCCGCTGGTCTCGCCTTTCATCCACAGTTTGGAGCGGGTGCGAGACCAGAACGTGACGAAGCCTGTTTCCGTGGTTTTGCGGTAGCTCTCCTCGTTGAGGAAGCCGAGCATGAGCACGGCTCCGGTGGTGGCGTCCTGCACGATGCCGGCAACCAAGCCACCAGCCTTCGCGAAGTCGATTGCTATGGGTTCTGCTGTATTCGTCATCGTCTTCCTTTGCACAATGCGGTGAGAGTTGTTCTACAACGTGCTCAACGCGACGCAGCAAAAAGCCCGCTCGCGATGTGCGCGTCAGCGGGCCTGTCCTAAATCCTGAAGGGCGTTCTTGTTGCTTACTTCGCCGAACCGGACACAGCCGCCAACACGCGATGGGCATGATGAGGGTGATGACCGAGATGGTGAAGCTGAAGGCTCATTACTACTTACGCTAACGTCAGCGCGCTGCAATGTCAATTCTCGGCGTTGTTGGAAGAGGAACTTCAAAAACAGAGATGATCTTTAGTCGCGTGCACAAGGGGGAGCTGCGATATGTCGCGGGTGTCGATATTTGCATCTCTCTTAGCAGACGGCAACTTGCCGAGGAGATGTCTTTTATGACGGATTATCGCGTACAAGCTGGAGAAGCCCAGGAAGATCAAGTGACAGCCATGATCGAGAAGTACACAGCTCCAGTGCCATCGAGCATCTATCTGGGGTTGGCGCTGGTGTCGATTGCAGCCTCCGTAACGCTGCAGCTTACGCAGAAGGAGAAGGCCAATTCGGCGCTCTTTGTGGGTCAATGGGTTGCGCCGTTTCTGCTGCTGGGGATTTACAACAAGATGGTCAAGCAACATGGGTCAGATGCAAAGGCTTAATAGCCATTGCAGGGATTGAATGGGTGAGGAACCTAGACGCTGGTCGGGAGTGCAACCCCGATCGGCGTGAAGGTGCGTTGACCATCTTCGGCGACACAGACCTCGCTCGTTCCGATGCAGTAGATCCATCCTGAAATGGTGAGTTCGCCTTTGGCCATGGCGCGAGCGACGGAAGGGTGTGTCTTGAGATGCTGCATCTGGAGGAGAACGTTTTGCTCGGTGAGCACGTCGACCATACTCTCGCCGGTGGTGAGGGCTGTGGTTCGGTCCTGCAGGGTCTCGGCGGTGGCAAGAGCGGCGTGAGCGTTCACGAGCCAGGCCTTGACGGTAGGCATTTTGGCTACGGATTCAGGCTCCAGCAGACCGTGCATGGCACCACACTGCGTGTGGCCGCAGATGACGACGTGGCGAACATTGAGCGAGGTGACGGCAAACTCGATGACCGCGCTGACGCCGCCGAGCATCTCGCCGTAGGCTGGAACCATGTTGCCGATGTTGCGGCTGACGAAGACCTCGCCGGTGCCCGAACTGGTGATGGCGATGGGATCGACGCGTGAGTCTGCGCAGGTGATGAAGAGGGTGTGAGGGCGCTGAGGCTCGCTGACTGCCTGGGCAAAGACCTCTGCTTGCTGCGGATAGACTTCGGTCTGGAAGCGCCGCACACCTTCCTTGAGACGTTGGAGAACCTCGTCCATTTTGTCCTCTTTCTATGGCTTGTTGGGTTGGATGACGATCAGGTCAGGATTGACGCCATTTGATATTGCAACCGATGCTGCTGCGTTGCTCGGGATCAGGATGCCTGCCGGCGATGACGGCGTCCATGGCGGCGCGAAGGTCTTTGCCGGTTACTGGCTCGTCGTTGCCGAAGTCCTTGCGGCGGGGGCGGCTGCTGTCCAGCTGGCCGCGATAGACGAGTCGCATTTCGGCGTCGAAGAGGAAGAAGTCGGGAGTGCAGGCTGCTGCGTAGGCGTGGGCGACTTCCTGCGTCTCATCGAGGAGGTAGGGGAAGCTCCAGCCGAGGCGGGTGGCCTGCTCGCGCATGCTGTCGGGACCGTCTTCGGGATAGGCGGCGATGTCGTTGGACTGGATGGCGGCGATGGCGATGGGGCCGCGGCCGTTGGCGAAGTAGTCGTGGCCGATGCGGGCGAGTTCCTCTTCGACGTGCTTGACGTAAGGGCAGTGGACGCAGACGAACATGACGAGCAGGCCGTGCTTCAGGGCGGAGCCGCCGTGGGTGG
>DATCDL010000121.1:0-9225 GCA_036510715.1 Acidobacteriaceae bacterium | reverse complement strand
CGGCTACTTCGACGAGCGCTTCGATCCCGAGATGTCCACCATTGCCTACGCGAAGTACATGAAGATCCTCTACAACCAGTTCGGTGACTGGTATCTCGCCATGGCCGCTTACGACTGGGGTCCAGGTCGAGTGCAGCATGCCGTCGCGAAGACAGGCTACGCCGACTACTGGGAACTCTACCGCCGGAACGCCCTTCCGGGTGAGACGAAGAATTACGTTCCGGGTATCATCGCCGCTGCCATCATGGCCAAGAACCCCAAACTCTACGGCCTTACCGATGTTGTTCCGGACGCCCCGGTACTCTCGGACGAAGTCACGACGACCTACGCCATCGACATGCGTCTTGTAGCCGACCTCACGGAATCGACCGTTCCCGAGATCGTTGCGCTCAACCCCGCGCTGCTTCGCCTCTCCACACCGGGCGACATTCCCTACGTGCTCCACATTCCGCCCGGCACGCACGACATTTTCCTCGATCGCCTCAAGAACATTCCTCTGGAGGACCGAGATAGCTGGCGTTTCCACGTGATGCAGGAAGGCGAGACGCTTGATCAGGTCGCCACCGCGCTTCACGTCCGCGCCTCCGAAGTCGCCTCCTACAATGACGTCACCGCGGCCCAGCCAGTTGAGACCGGCGACGAACTCGTCATTCCGATCGCCGCCAGCCGCAGCCTCGCTCCAGGCCAACGCTATAAATTGCGCCGCTCCGATACACTCGTAACCGTTGCCGATCGCTTTGGCGTTACCGTCGAACAACTACGCAGATGGAACCACCTCTCGTCCAGTCGCGTTGCCCCTGGCCGTTCGCTCTACGTTGTCGAGCCCATACGCCTCGCACCAAAAACTCGTGCAAGGCGCGGACATCACACTCATGCTGGGTCCAATGCACACAGCCGTTCCCGCAGCACCGCCTCACGCAAAGGAAGTTCTCATTCGCACCGTAGTTCACGCTCTTCGCGGACCACAAAGAAGAAGAAGACTTCGTGATTGCGATCACCTTCCAAGGATGCGTTTAGGAACTCGGGTTAAAAATTATGCACTGCCTCAAAAAAGGTGCTTGCTATTTCATAGCTCCGCGCGTAATCCTGTTCATGTCATTCCTGTGAAGATCGCGCATCTAACTTAACGCGATCTCTGCTTCGAGTGATGTAGCAAGATCGAACAGTGCGGTTCAGCGCCACGCCGGTAACGAGTAGCTGGAGAGAAAAGTATGTTGCACGACGACGAAACCATCAAGCTTTACGCCGCAGGCTATGACGACGACAACACCGACGAGGTGATCGATATCGACTCTCTCGACGAAGAAGATGAGGAAGAGGAAGAGGAGTTCAACGTCGTCATCATCGAACATGCCGAAGAGGCGGAACTCTTTGCGGCACCTCCTTCCCCGGTGGAGCCCTACCAGCCGCCCACCAGACTCTCGGTCGATCCCACCCCCAGTATTCCCACGACAGTAGCTGCGCCAGCATCCAAGAAGGTACCGGCCAAAAAAGCTCCGGCGAAAAAGGTTGCTGCGAAAAAGGCTGCGGTGAAGAAAGCTCCCGCGAAGAAAGCTCCCGCGAAAAAAGCTCCTGCGAAAAAAGCTGCAGCCAAGAAGGCTGCGGTGAAGAAGGCCGTCAAGAAAGCTCCGGCGAAAAAGGTTGCTGCGAAGAAAGCCGCGCCGAAGAAGGCCGCGCCGAAGAAAGCAGTGAAGAAAGCTGCCCCAAAGAAAGCCGTCAAGAAGGCTCCCGCGAAGAAGAAAGCTGCGGGCAAAAAGTTTACAAGTTCTGCCGCGAAGTCAACACGTGCTCTGCGCGGCGGTAAGTCTGCCCCTAAAAAGGCAGTCGGCAACAAGAGCACAAGCAATAAAAAATCAACTATGAGAGGTAAGACCTTGGCAACGAAGAAAGCAGTAAAGAAGGCAGTAAAGAAGGCTCCCGCGAAGAAGGCCCCTGCAAAGAAGGCTGTTGCGAAGAAGGCCGTCAAGAAGGCTCCTGCGAAGAAGGCCGTCAAGAAGGCCGTCAAGAAGTAGTCTTCCTAACCGAATACAAGGCAAGCAAAAGCGCCCGGTCCCTCTCACGAGGTCCGGGCGTTTTTGCGACTTCTCACAAAGGTTTGTTGCAGGCCAGTTACTTCTTCATTGCCGCGATCGTTGCCAGTACATCCCCGCTATGCGCCTGGATATCCTTGACCTCCCACTGCTTCACCACCTTGCCCTCAGGAGAAATCAGGAACGTATCGCGTTCCGCGTAATGCATCGGGCCAAATGATTTGATGGGCACGCCATACGCTTCAATCACCTTGTGGTTCGGATCAGCAAGCAACTTGAACGACAGCGAATCCTTGGTGCAAAAAGTCTTGTGGCTTTCAACCGTATCCAGCGACACGCCAAGCACAACCGCATTCAACGCCTCATACTTTGACGTATCACGCTGAAAATTATGCGCCTCGATGGTGCATCCGCTGGTCATGTCCTTGGGATAGAAATACAGCACCACCCACTTACCCTTGTAGTCACTCAGCGATACCGGCTTGTCTTCCTGCGAGGGCAGCGTAAAGTTCGGCGCCACCGAACCAATCGGCGCCAGATCGGCGGCCGCAACCGCATTCCGTGTCAGCGCAAAACTGCCCGCCAACGCTACTGACAATCCTGCTGCGATCCAACGTTTCCGAAGCATGGGAGTTCTCCTGGGGCGCATCGTTAAGTACCGAATCTTCGCCAACCGCAATTTTACGCCACACCGGTCCACCCCCGGTTACAGGATCAAAGTGTCGACGCGATTTGTATAGCCTCTCCAAGTATCGCGATCCCGGCCGCATTCGCAGCAGCGATCATCGCCGCGCGATCGAACAGCAGCGTGCGTCCCGCCTCCACACACAAACAGGTCGCTCCCGCCGCCCGCATCGCGTCAATCGTCGGAACGCCCACCACCGGCACATCGAACCGCATATCCTGGTTCGGCTTGGCCACCTTCACCACCGTCAGCCTTCTCTCCAGCGTGCTGGCCTCTTCCCCCAGCGTACGAAAAATGGCCCCTGCACGAGCGATCGTTGCATCGGTCCCCTCCATTGCCTCCACCGCTACGCAGGCTCCCGCCGCGATCACCACCGTCTGCCCCAGATCGAAGCCCGCGATCCCGCGCGCCACCTTCAACCCGTACTCGATATCTCCTCGCTCCGTCTCATCCGGCCCGCGTTCGGTCAGCACGCCGACGGGGGCGAGCATCGGTTCCAGAAACGCGGTCGACGACATCAGCGTGATGCCCTCATCCTCCAACACCTTCGCCACCGCACCCAGCAGCATATCGGTGTTGCGAGTCCGCAAATTCAGCAGCAGTTTGGCCAGCCGCCAATCCGGTCGGATGCTCGAAAAAATCTGCTTGTGTTTCACCTGGCCGGCCATCACGGCGCGCGTCACACCCTCGCTCTTGAACATTTCGATCAGCCGTGAAAGCTCCCCCAGCGAGAGCCAATGCACGCGAACATCATCCGGCTCACGCGCCGCCCGCTCATTCATCTCCGGCGAAGTTTCTTCCTTGATCGCGGCGACCACCACCCGCAACCCCAGTGCCCGCGCAGCATCCAGCAGCAGAAACGGAAACCGCCCATTGCCCGCAATCAGCCCGAGGTTAGGCAACTTCACGAAACCCGGCAGCGAACCAACGATTAATACTCTCGAAAGTGTTCTCGTGGTGCAGTAGTGAAGGGTTCAGTTCACGCAGCTTGGCAAGCGAAATGGAGATTTGCCCATTTGACGTATCCCTGCGTCCGCGCAAAAGTTCCTCTGGAAAGCGTCCGTTGTAAATCTCTTCGAACCCTCGATCCGTCAGCTTCAGAGCTAGAAGAATTTCAGCCGGCTTCCTTGGTGCGAGATTGGACCAGCGGAAACCAAATGAGTTGCCATTTGCACCTGTCAACTTGATCTGTACGGACCTGCCATCCTGAGTATGGGCATCCACTTGAGGCGTGCTGCTCGGCTCAAGCAGCACGCCGTAAATGTACTCGGCGACCACCTCACCGATACTACCCACCAAATGACCATCTGGAGTGAAGGCGCGACCCTTGAATAACGTATTAAGACGCTTGGTTGTTTTCAAAAGGTCACCGATTAGCGCAGGAACCTCTTCGATACGGCTCACCGGCTTTCGCGCTGGCTGCGATAGCAAGGTACGTACTGAAATATCCTCATCGACTTCGGGCCAATGCACACCATCCCCCCTGCCAATCAGCCGCCAATGTGCTCGCTGCTCAGGAGTGGCCCGAACGAGCCTTGGAAACCGAGAAACAGGCGTGGCGATCTCAAGCCCGCCGTTGAATTTCACTCGGATCATGAACTCGTCCACAGCGACCTCAACGGGAATTAAGTCTTCACTGACGAGCGAAGAATGCATACCATGCCTCCAGGATTGAGTGTATGTTGGCGTCAAGCAAATTCTCAATTGTTTTTAGTTCACCAGATCGAAATCCGTCGTTCCAAACTTGCTCAATCGGCGAAAGCCAGAACTTGGCTCGCTTCTCCGCTGCTTCTATGTGAACATGCGGAGGCTCAGTCCCCTCCTCGGAATAGAAGAACATCCGGTAAGGGCCACTTTGGAGGACAGTCGGCACAGGCTACTTGATCACTCCGCGCTCACTCTTTTTGACGAACTCCGCAAGATACCGCACATGTTCGCCCGCACCCTCTGCCAGCAGTGCCTCCATCTCTTCCAGCGCCTGCGTCGTGTTGCGCTTGCGGTTCGTCAGCAGACGCATCGCGGTCGACAACTCTCGCAGCTGCTCCGGCGTAAACCCCTTGCGCTGCAAGCCCACCTTGTTGATGCCATAGGTGGCATTGTTGCGCTCCACGCTCGTCAGCGAGTAGGGCATTACGTCCTGCGTGATTGTCGTCCCGCCGCCAACGTACGCGTAGCGGCCTATGGTGCAGAACTGATGCACCGGAGCGTTGGCGCTCAGCGTAGCGTAGTCCTCTACCGTGACATGGCCCGCGAGGGTCGCGCCGTTCGGAAGGATGCAGCCGTTGCCGACCAACGAGTCGTGGCCAATATGCACATACGCCATGATCAGGCAGTCCGAGCCGATCTTCGTCACCCCGCCGCCGCCCGCAGTCCCGCGGGAGATCGTCACAAACTCGCGAATCGAATTGCCATCGCCAATCGCAACGCCCGTCGCCTCACCCGCATACTTCAAATCCTGCGGCGCGATCCCCACACAGGCAAATGAAAAAATACGATTGCCCTTACCAATCGTCGTCTGGCCATCGAGAACCACATGCGAGACCAGCTCGCAGTTCTCTCCCAAAACCACATGCGCGCCGATCGTGCAGTATGGCCCGACCGTGCAACTCGCCGGTATGACCGCTCCCTCAGCCACAATCGCAGTTGGATGAATGCTCACTGCGCCTCAGCCCCAACTTCCGCCTTCTTGCCACCGCGCGGCACCAACATGCACATGAGCGTGGCTTCGCAGGCAACCACGCCATCCACCGTCGCCTTCCCCAGAAGCTTCACCGCTGTGCGCCGCCAGTTCAACACCGTCACCTCAATGCGCAACTGATCGCCCGGCACAACGGGACGCCGGAACTTCGCACCCTCGATACCAGCGAGGACCATCAAGTTGTTGTCACGATCGGGAATCTCCGTCAGCAAAAGCGCACCGCCGGCCTGCGCCATCGCCTCCACCTGTAACACTGCCGGCATGATCGGGAAATCCGGGAAGTGCCCTGTGAAGTGCGGCTCATTTGCCGTGACATTCTTGATGGCAACGATGCGTACTTTCCGCTCCATCTCGATCACGCGATCGATCAACAGGAACGGATACCGATGCGGCAGGATTGCCATAATCTCGACGATATCCATCGTCGTCTTTTCAGCGGGCACGGAGGCGGTCGCGGGCTCAGCCACTTCGACCACAGAAGTTACAGGGGAATCACTCATAACGAGGCTCAGAATACCACCGCGAGCCAGTCTCCCGCGTTACTTCGCCTTCTTCTCCAGCTTGCGGTTCGGATCAAAAAGGTCCGCAGGCAGCTTTGCGTTGTACGTCACCTTCGTCAGAAACCGCTCCCCGGTCATATCCCCGTTGTGCAGCGTCGTGATGGAATACGGCGTCTGAATTCCCTGGACCTCGTGATAATCCGTGAACTCCAGCACATCCGTATTCAAATCCTTGTACAGCGGGTCGCGCCACTGAAAGCTGAGGCTCAGCGGCAAGTGTGTTCCCTCGTCCAACTCCAGCGTGACCGCATCGTTGCCCGTGGTGACGACGCTCACCTGCTCCGCAAGATGCCGTTCCACCATCGTCTCGCCTTCATACGTCACCAGCACGCCCGGCTGTTTCAGCCAATCCTTCACCACGACATCCAGCGAGTGTTTACGCCGCCGCTGGTAGTCCTCCACATCCTTCGCCGGCAGCGGATGCGTTCCCTTGTACGTAATCTCGTACCCGTTATCGTTCGTCCAGACCTCGGCAACATCTTTATGATTCGTCGCGATGAACACCCCATAGTGCGAGATGATGATCACCCGCTCGCCAAAGGGATTCGCCCTGAAATATTCCTGAAACTCCGGAGCCCCTTCGTGCGGCTGCCCCTTGTAAAACGTCGCTGCCCTGCCCTCAAAGATCCAGTCCTCGCGATTCAGCCACGCGTCCCCACCCAGCGCCGTGACCATCTCATCGAGCAGCTTCCTTCCCTTGCCGGGTTGATCACTCACAGCAGGAGCATCCGGCCCAGTCTGCGCACTAGGCAGCGCCGAAGCCTGCGCAACCCCTCGCGACGGCGCTCCGCCGAGCAGCACCAGCGCCAAACACATCCCGAGAAATCCTGTGCCGCTAAAAAATCTCATCACACTCCCAACTTATCCAACCAGCACCGCTCCGCCATTGACGTTGAACACTTCACCGGAGATGAATCCCGCCCACTTCGTGCAAAGAAAAACTACGGGCCCCGCAATCTCCTCCGGCTCGGCGGCGCGGCCCAGCGGAATAAAGCCCAACGCCTTCTTGGACGCAACCGGATCGCTAAGGGTTCCAGCCGACATCTCGGTCCGCACCCAGCCCGGGGCCACGCAGTTGCAAAGTATCCCCTGCGGCGCCAACTCGCTCGACAGACTCTTGGTCAGCGATAGCAGCGCCCCCTTGCTCGCCGCATAGTCCGCATGAAACGCCTCGCCCCGCTGCGCCGCCGTCGACGCGATCAGCACCACATGTCCGCGTGGTCCCTCACCCGCCGCCTGCGCCAGCATCTGCGCCACGGCCGCCTGCACCAGTCCAAACACACTATCCAGGTTCACCCCCATCGTGCCCCGCCACTGCGCTGCGCTCATCGTAGCGATTGGCTGATCATGCGGCGGCCAGATCCCATGATTCACCACCAGGCAATCCACCCTTCCAAAAACTTTCACGGCAGCAGCGACCAGGGTCTGTCCATCCTCCACCGTTGCCAAATCCTGCTGCACCGCACGGCAAAAATCTTCGCCACCACACTCCGTCACCAACTCCGCGGCTTGCGCCTCCGCGCTGCGATAGCTGAACACCACGCGCGCCCCTGACTGTCTCAGCAGCCGCACCGTTGCCGCGCCAATGCCCCTTGATCCGCCCGTTACGAGCACCACTTTATCCTGCAAAGAAAGCGCGACACCGCCAGTATCCTGTGAGAGACTCATTTCGAAGTTGTAGCAGGTGAGTGCGCTCCGCATCCAATTTCCAGCCCGCTGCCCTGCAAATCCCACCAAGCCCAAGGAGCCTCATGAAGTACGTCTTGCCCGTCTCCCGCCTCCTGCTCGGACTCATCTTCTTCGTCTTCGGCCTCAACAGCATCCTCCACTTCCTGCCCACGGCTTATCCGACCGGTGATGCACTCACCTGGTACGGCATCATGGCAGCCCATGGCTGGATGAACTTCATCGGCGTCCTCACGATCATCGCCGGGCTGCTATTGCTCGTAGGCCGTTTCGTGCCGCTGGCACTTTTACTGCTCGCTCCCGTGATCACCAACATCCTGCTCTACCACGTGCTGCTGTGGCCGCACGGCTACATTCCCGCCATCATCGTGACCGTGCTTGAAGTCATTCTGCTCATCGCCTACCACCGCAGCTTTCTGCCCCTCTTTGTCCCAGACCCCACCGCCGCTGTCCCAAAGCTCTAACCCACGCCGTCGGGGACATCGCGCCTGGCTACTTTAGCGCGCTTCCCCGGCTTTTCCTTCGCCGCGACCTTCTCCTCTGCGCGATTGGCCAGCAACTTTCTCCGCTCCGCAATCAACTTCGCTTGCGCGCGTTCCGGCATCGCCAACACGTCCAACACCCGCTTTGGCAGCTTCGCCAAGGTCATCGCATGGGCGGCACTCAACTCTTCTTCCCACTCCACATTCCGAAGGGCTCCCCACCGCTGCACGGCGACCCAGAAAATCCGCGCCATGTACGGAGCCGGCACAATTCCGTCCCGCTCCACCAGTTCCGCGTAACGTTCCGGCCCAGCCGCATAGCTGATCACCCCATGCGCCCGCGCATCCAGGTTCAGCAGGCAGAACATCTTCCCGCCAATCGCCTTGTCCCCCACCCAGAACACAAGATTGTCGCCCCACTGCATCGTCTCCACCGCATGAGGCAGTGCCAGCAGGAACTCCCGTGCTCGCTCGACATCCATGCGCAAAGTATACGGCGGGACGACCGCTACACCGGAATGGCTTCGACGATGCTGACAGCAGAGTTCGTCGGAATCACGTGGGTCAGCTTGAAGTGAGCCTTCTCCAGCAGCGCGCGGTACTCCGGCTCGGTGCGCTCCTGCCCGCCAGGAACCGTCAGCATCACAATGTCCGTGATCTTCCCCGGGTGGAAGGTGTTGCCTTCGGGCAGCACCATCTCAATGATCAGTAACCGGCTCGTCGACGGCATGGCGCGGTGGCAGTTTGCAAGGATCGTAAGGCACTGTTCCTCGGTCCAGTCGTGGATGATATGCGACATCATGTAGAGATCGCAGCCGGAGGGTACGCTCTCAAAGAAGCTGCCCGTGGCGAACGTAATGCGATCGGACATGCCGCGCGATTCGACAAGGTGGGTGGCGGCGGATTCGTTATGGGCGAGATCGAAGAGCGTGCCGCGGGACCCGGGTGCCGTGGCCAGGACGGCGGTGAGGAGATTGCCGGTAGCTCCGCCGATATCGGCGATGTGCGCGTAGGGGGTGAAGTCGTAGGCGGCTGCGGTAGCAGGGGTCTCGGGGCCATGAAATCCGATCATCAGGTCGCTGAA
>DATCDL010000120.1:0-6873 GCA_036510715.1 Acidobacteriaceae bacterium | reverse complement strand
TCAGCGATCAGTCTTTCCCTCGTCAACTATCTCCTCTCAACGACAACTAGATCTCCCGATATGCAACTCTACTGATTCCCGCTTGTTTATCCTGATCAATGTTGCACGTACTAGGGTCCAGCCTGAAAACGGACAATAAGGGTCCTGACCGGCGAGCGAGGTGCCAGGCTACGTACTCGATCTTGGAGGTCCAGCAGGGAACCGTGGTGGATCCTCCGTCCGGGTGATCGGTGATGTGGATGTCCTTAACCGAGTCCCAAATGCAAGAGCACGCAGAGCAACAACTGCAGCGCCGGAGGTAGAGAGCCGGGAGCGGAGCGCAGCGAGGTCCGCAGGTGCGAACGTAAGCAGGTACCCGCACTCTTCCGCGCAGGGAGCTCTCGCGCACCCTTGGCCTGGTGGGCCAAAGGAAGACATTTAACCGTGTCAAGTACCTCTCCATGGGGATTCCGGCATTGGACGAGATGATGGGCGGAGGCGTTCCGGAATCCCGCGAAGAATGCTGATTATCTCTTCCGAACACATAACGTCATCGCGGAATTGAAGTCATTGCAAGCAGGGACATTTGTTGAATCGATCCAGCGGAAGATGACTGAACTCGTTAGCCGATGGCAGCAAGAAAGAAATAGATACGTTGATTCGCCGCGGTTGCGTCTGGATTAAGCGCATTGAGTCGCTGTTCCACTTGTGAAACGTAGTGTTGGTTGGCGGTTTCGTTCGGCCCGTTCATCTTTGATCCTCGAAGAGGCTCCCGTCTTTCACCTATACGTGCGGCTGAGACTCATTTGAGTCGAAGATGATTGGAGTGAGTCGGGTTGGACGGGAATCACTGGTCACGATAGCCGAAGACGGGCGGAACGGCCCAGTGCGGTTCATTGGCGTCATCCCGAACCAGCCGGACGACATCGCGAAGATGGCCAAGCGGCTTGCCAAGCATGGCGAGCTCGACTTCTGCTATGAGGCTGGCGGTTGCGGGTAAAACATCTATCGCCAGCTCACAACGCTGGGCCACAGTTGCACAGTTGCCGCGACTTCGCTCATTCCACGCAAGCCAGGGGAGCGGATCAAGACCGATCGGTGCGATTGGCAGAAGCTGGCGATCTTGCACCGATCCGGAGACCTGACCCGGGTGTGGGTGCCGGACGCGACGCATGAAGCGCTGCGCGATCTGGTCCGCGCGCGAGTGGATGCATCCATGCACTTGATGCGGGCTCGGCAACAGTTGCTCGCCTTCCTTTTGCGACATGGTCGCTCGTATCCGACCGGCAAGCATTGGACGCAGCGCCATCGATCCTGAATGGCAGGTCAGACCTTTCAACAGGAGGTTCATCGGATCGTATTCCAGGATTATGTTGAGACGGTCTGGACGGCACAGGAGAGACGAGATGCATTGATCGAACGGATTGGTGCGATGACGGCGAGTTGGTCGCTCGGACCGCTCGTCGAAGCGCTGCGCGGCCTGCGTGGGATCGACCTGCTGTCGGCAGCCACGTTCATCTGCACGACTGGCGATCTGAGCCGCTTTGAGTCGCCACGGATGCTGATGGGCTACCTCGGCCTTGTGCCATCGGAACATTCCAGCGGCGGAAGCATTCGTCGCGGCGGCATCACCAAGACCGGCAACCGGGAAGCACGGCGGATGCTGATCGAAGCTGCATGGAGCTATCGCTATCCAGCTCGCATCGCGAAGGAGAAGGCCGAGATCCTCGTCCGACTGCCGAAGAACATTCGGGACATCGCCTGGAAGGCACAGACCCGCCTCTGGACCCGCTATCGAACGATGATCGCGCGTGGCAAGAAGCCGACCGTCGTCGTCGCTGCGCTCGCTCGGGAACTTGCCGGCTTCATCTGGGCTATCGGTCAGGAGATGAGGACTCCGATGACGACCTGAGCCAACCGAGTTCCACCTTTTCGGGTGGGGAACCGGGCGGCAGGTCATGGTGATCCTCGAGAGCCCCTTGGGCCGGAGTACCTTCCGACGCCCGCGCTAAGTCCGAGGCAAGCCTGCGACGACACACGTTCGTGCGGTAGCCAACCCGCGTATGGAAGTTTGAGCGACTGTCGCTAAACGCCGCCCGGTTCCCGACCCGGTAAGAACTTAAGAACAAATACAACTGCCCTGTTAAGGATAAAGGCGCGGTCCGTGTACTCATGTCCTTGACATTCAAATAGAGACATGGAATGGGTGAGTATACCGGGACATGCGTTACGCTGTGGACCTGAGACATCCGTTACAAGCCCCTTGCGGCGGCCATGACTTCGAGTTGAGGGGGTATGAGAAGACAACTATCTAGCCGTCGAGGCAGTGGGAATGTAGGAATCCCGAAGGGATTTCCAAAGAGTGTGGGAAGGGTGGGAAGCCGGCTTCTTGGCTTTCCATGCTTTCCATACTCTGTCATTCCCATGGCCTGCTGTTCGCCCGGGCGACGCTGGGTTTACAGCTACATCGACCACGCAATGGGCCGTACTCGCGAGGAAGTGTTTGTCGTGATTGTTGTCGATGAGTGCTTTGGCGATGTCGCGTCTAGCAAGGAGCTATGAGCTAAATAAGTAGATATCTGGCAACTCTTATCGCGAGTCCTGAATCTCTGTAAGAATGTGCTGTTCGCCATTAGACACACAATGCGGACGATCTGCTCGACCTGCAGTTTCTCGAAGACGCGATCCTGAACGCCGTTCTTGGACCACCGGCTCATCCGCATATAAATGGTGTGCCAATGCCCGAACCGTTTCGGGAGACCGCGCCGTTTGCATCCTTGCTCAGCCACTTAGAGCACAGCGTTCAACACTTGAAGATTGCTGGTCCTTACGTTCCCGCGCCGCACCGGCAACGCACCCTTGATCCGTTCGTACTGCGCCTCTGTGATCTCCATGGGGTAAAAACAGTTTAAAAAATCTAAGTCATAAAGTGAACACGCCCTAGCTTCGTCACTTCTCCGGTTCGTGTCCACCGGACAATCGCATCCAAACCAACTTAGCAATCCATGATATGAAATAATGCGTCCGGGAGTTTCCATGACGAAAACAGTCAGCGCTTACAGCACCTCCAGCGAGTCTCAGGAAGCGGCGAAGGACCTGATCCAGCAAATCGCGGCAAAGATCACTCACCCCAACGCTCTAATGGTTTTCCTCTCCGCTCAGCATACCCACAGCATAATTTTGGAGGAAATGACGAGTCGGTTTCCTGAGGCCGAGATCGTGGGCTGCTCCTCTGCCGGCGAGTTTGATTCAACGGGCCGCGGAGAGGGCTCAGCTTCTGCTTTTGCCATCGAGTCATCCGAGATGGCTTTTCATGCCTCCATGGCCACTGGACTGTCCGCAGCACCTGAAGCTGCTGGACGTCATCTGCTAAGCACGTTTCGGGGAAGCAAGGATGACCGTTATCAATACCGCGCAGCCATGATTTTGAATGATGCCCTAGCGGGCTCAGCAGACGAACTGGTCCGCACCTTGTACATTGAAACCGGTGGTAAATATAAGTTCTTCGGCGGCGGGGCAGGCGACGACGCGGCATTCGCCAGGACATACGTCTTCTGTGGAACCGAAGTGGCGACCGATGCTGTCATCGCGCTGGAGATACTCTCCACCAAGCCTATCGGCGTGGGGGTCCGTCACGGATGGAGTCCGGCGACGGAACCGATGCGCGTTACCGAGAGCAAGGCGAATGTCGTAGGCAGTCTAGATGCCGTATCCACTGCAGAGGTGTTCGAACAGCACGCTGAAATGACCGGACAGCACCTGAATCGCGACGCTCCATTGCCTTTCTTTTTACATAACATCGCGGGGATGAAGCTGGAAAACGGCTACAAACTTCGTGTACCGCTCGGAATCGTGTCGAACGGCTCCGTCAGCTTTGCCGCCGAGGTTCCTGAAGGTTCTACGATCAGCATAATGAACGCCACAGCAACCTCTTCTATGGAGGCGGCGATCGATGCCGCATCCGACGCCATGCGTCAATTGGGAGAATTCAAGGCTGGAGGAGCGCTCATGTTTGACTGTGTCGCTACCCGCCTTCGCCTCGGAAAAGACTTTGGGGACGAAATAGACGCTGTCCAGCGAGTTGTGGGTGATGTCGCACTCGCCGGATGCAACACCTACGGGCAAGTTGCTACCATGGAAGGTCAGTCTGCCGGATTTCACAACTGCAATGCAGTGGTTTGCGTTTTTCCGGAGTAGCGATCAATGGTCGGAGCCGACGAACTCTTCGATTTGCTGATCCCTGCAGCTCGTTCCACTGGAGCGCCGAGGATGGCTGCAACTGTCGGTGCCACGCATCTATGCATCTTTATCCGCGACCCTGAGCGACTCCGCTTCCTCCCAGCGCCGGGGTTCTGTCGAACGCTGCCGAAGGGGTTGCAATGGGCAGCTTTCCTGCGGGAAGTGGAACGCGATGGCGACAAAACGGGAATTTTGCCGTCGCCCTACACAGGTCTTGCGACGCCAATCTTTGCTCGCCTGCTCGACCGGGATACGATCTCGGTTCTGTTCGGGGAAGGGCCTGATCCCGATGGACACGAAAAGCTGCGATCGGCAATTTCCGTCCTTTCGGCGCTGGAACTGCAGGAGTTGCGCACGCGATTGGCGGAGATCCAGGGCGCGCTCGCCAGAACGAGTGCCATGGAATCGAAACGACTCGCGCAATCGTTGTCGGACGTCCATGACCGGCTCGCCGCCACGCTGCAGCGTACGCTGCAACTAGGGGAAGAACTAAACCGTCAGCAGGAACGACTCAATCTTGCGCGCAAAATCTCTGGCATTGGTTTTTGGGAATACGATGCGGAAACCCAAATCTTAACGCTCTCCGAGCAGGCTGGAAAGATCTTTGGTTTCAGCGAAGCAGACCGCGAAATCCCTCTAGCTACTCTGCTGCATCGTGTTGATCCAGCCGATCGTTCCGCGGTCCAGGCCGCTTATTGCACAGCTCCGGCAGCCGAGAGCGAACCCAACATCCAATTTCGCCTTGTGGATACGAATGGGCGAATCTGTTGGATCGAGAATCGAGGCACGCTCGTTCGTGGGTCCGAAGCGGCGCGGGCCGATGCCACAATCATCGGCTTGAGCCTCGACATCACGCACCGGATCAAAACGGAAGAAAGCCTAATACGTTCGGAAAAGCTAGTCGCCGCAGGACGGCTTGCCGCCAGCGTCGCCCATGAGATCAATAACCCCCTTGAAGCCCTTGGCAACCTCATCTATCTAGCTCGCATAGAGTCCAACTCTGAAATGCGCCAGCAATATCTGGGCGATGCTGAGCGAGAGTTGTCTCGCATCTCCTCAGTGGCTCGCCAAACCCTCGGCTTCTATCGCGACGTGAACCGTCCTGTCACCTTCGACCTCTGCCAGGAGGTACGGCAGGTTGTCGATGTCCTAGGCCATCAGCCGCAGAGAAAGTCGAATAAGATTCAGCTCTGTCTGCCGGCCAACCCTGCCCCGGTGCACGGTTGGCCGGGAGAGATGAAGCAGGTGGTTACAAACCTGATCATTAATTCGATACGGGCAAGTGACAACGGTGAATCGATCAGCGTTCGCATTCGCTCGCGAGGAAACTCCCACTTTCTGCTTGTTGCCGATCGTGGCCATGGCATCGCCGCACAGAACCTGTCGAACATCTTCGAGCCCTTCTTCTCTACTCGAACAGAAAGCGGCAACGGTCTCGGCCTCTGGGTCACGAGGCAGATTGTCGAAAAGCATGGCGGTAGAGTTCGTGTGCGGAGCTCGACCGTCCCGGAACATCATGGCGCAGTCTTTCAGATCCGGCTCCCGGACGCCCGCTCCGTAGATTCTGCATCGCAGTGGGTGCCCGCACTGAGGGATAAATGGTTGGAACTCAGTTCACAGCCGGGGTGAGTTCTCGCGTCGTTGATGGATGGCTTCACATTTCAAAATCAATGCAGCGTGTCGGCAACTTCCGTAATTTCTCTTTTAGAATTGGCATGATCCTGGTAATACGCACACTTCTCCTCTCCCTACTGCCTCGCGGCCACCAAATGACTGAACTTGTCCCCATCGCCACATTCTCGGTAGAAGGACATCCAGATTGGATCACCGTTTCTGCTTTGTTTTTTTTGTGAACTTTTTGGACGACTGGGCGACGACTCCGATCCTTTGACTGATAATAATTGCTCAGCCGTATAAATCCTTTTTCATTAGAAGTACGCGCGTACCTGGTGTTGCTCTGGCAATGCTGAGTGGGTTGAGCGTAGCCGACGGCGTGACTAGATCGAAATCCGTTCCGCTGCTCTGGTAGCTCATCTATGCCGTAAATTCTGAAGGCGGATAGACGGAGATTCTGCTATTCCTCACGAATCTGTAGTGGGCGTAAATAATCCTTCGCGATCAGAAGTGTCAAGGGCGGAGTAAAAGTAGGCCAGTAGTAAGCAGTGAGGTTGTTGAGTATTCAGGGGCGAAGGGCCTCTGGAGCGTAGCGGAAGAGGCCCTTCGCCCCTGAGAGGCGTCCTGGGGATCAGCGTTCTGGAGGCGGGTTTCGTTTACGGCGGCTTTGCTTGAGGCGATAGCTGTCGCCGTTCATCTCCAGGATGTGGACGTGGTGGGTGAGGCGGTCGAGCAAGGCTCCGGTGAGGCGTTCCGATCCGAGGATCTCGGTCCACTCCTGGAAGGGCAGATTCGAAGTGATCAGGGTCGATCCCCGTTCGTAGCGTTGGCTGAGCATCTCGAAGAGCAACTCGGCGCCGGTCTTGGAGAGGGGCACGAAGCCCAGTTCGTCGACGATCAGCAGTTCGTAGCTGGCGATCTGCTTCTGAAAACGGAGCAGCTTCTTGTCGTCACGTGCCTCGATGAGTTCGCTGACCAGGGCCGCCGTGGTGGTGAAGCGTACGCGATGTCCCTGTTGGCATGCGGCCAAGCCAAGCGCGA
>DATCDL010000119.1:0-30481 GCA_036510715.1 Acidobacteriaceae bacterium | reverse complement strand
GAACAAGTGGACGCCATGTCGTTCGAGATGGCGAAGGTCTTTGGGATTCGCTACATGGTAGCCAGTGAGATTGCCGGGTCTACCATCTCCGCCGCCTCCAACGCTGGTATTCCCGCCATCCTCACCGAGTCGGGTGGGCAGGGCATCTGGACGGCGGAACAGGTTGCCGACCATACCATCGGCCTCCAACGCTTGATGCGTTATCTCAAAATGATCGATGGCTCCGCGCTCGAGCCAACTCCGTTCACACTGCTGGAGCAGTTTCACTGGTTGCGCAGTGAGCATGAGGGCTTCTGGTATCCACAGGTGTCGGTGGGAGAGATCGTTCGTGCCGGTCAGGAACTCGGATGCATCAAGGATTGCGAAGGGAACGTGCTGCAAACGGGCCTCAGTCCCGACAAGGGTACCGTGCTCTTCATCGTTTCATCGCTGGCGATCCATCCGGGCGATCCTCTCTTCGCCGTCGGCGCATAAACCGGCAGCGCCGCTGGATCACTCAACGCCTCGAAGTTGCCACGACTCTTCCCGTGAAGACAAGTTGCATCTTCACGAAAGCGAATGCATTGCCCGGATTGATTGAACACCCTGTTCAGACTTTTCAAGGCCGCTTATAGTAACGCTCGAACGTTCGACGGGGTAGTTGAGCCGTGGTGCCTCGGTCCGGCCGCGGTTAGATATTCGAGGACTGATGCGGCCTGATTGATTTTAGGAGGAGGAGGGCAGCCTTACGGTCCCCCCCCCGGAATCATCCTCTTCGCTAGAAGTTAAAGCTGGCCTGCAAATCAATGCTCCGATTCGAAGCCGCCGAGTTGAAGAACCCGCCCGCCAGCGCGGTCGACCTCCCGAACAGTGGCGAGCCCAGCACTCCCACCGGCGCCGCCAGGTTCACATGGTTCAGCACATTGTGAGACATCGCCGAAAACGTCAGCGAGTACTTGCGCGGAACCACCTGGTCCAGCCGCGGAGGCCCATTGCTGCCGCTCAGCCCGCCCGGCCCCAAACTTCCGCCGCCGCCCGGTCCGCGGCCGCCACCCGGTCCGCGACCACCCGGACCGCCGCCCTGTCCACCCACGCCGCCGACCACCTTCGGCCCAAGCCCAAACGACTTGCTTACCCGCATGTTCAGGCTGTACTGCGCGGGCCCCGTTCCCAGGTCATACGGAATTCGCGCCTCATTGGCTCCCGGATCTACATTGAAATCCCCATACGCCGTCTGCACGGTGTTCGTGTCGGTCGAGGTTGCAAACGCTGGGCGGTCGTTGTACTGATTGTCGCCGTTCAAGTCCTGTCCAATCGTAATGTTGAACGGGTTCCCAGCATCCGCTACCAGGAAGGGGCTGATCGAAATTCCAAATGGAGCCTGGTAGTTTCCTCCCAGCAGAAACCGCGCCTTCACATCAAAGCTGGCGCGCCCATAATCCGCTCCCGGCTTCGTCGGGTTCGACGGAAAGTACCCCGCTCCCGACGTGTCCGACTTCGCCGAATTCAGCATCGTAAACCCGAACAGCGAAACCTTCTTCGCCCGCACCGAGTAGTTCAGAATCAGCTCATTCTGGTTGTACACTCCGCCTGACTGGAACTGGTACAGGTTCTCGTTGATCCCATTCGGCCGCACTCCCGTGCCCGTCGTTGGATCATAGATCGACGCTATAAACGCGTTAATGTTGTTGCTCAAATACTGATGCACGCCCCGCGAGTTGATGTACGTCACCGACAAGGTGGCCACCTTGCCGAACGAGTGATCGATCCCCACCGCCGCCTGCATATTCACGGCGGCCTTGAACTTCGGAGCGACCTGGTACAGCGTGGGAGCCGCCGTGCTGCTCCCCGCCAACTCCGCCGGAGTCGGAGCATCCGTCGTGAATGTCGGATTCTTTAGCACATAATTCTGCTGGTTCACCCCATTGTCATGAATCGTAGTCAACACATTCCCAGCTGCAAACCGGTCATAGAACCATCCATACCCGGCGCGCAGCACCGTGCTCGCCTTCTTGCCCTTGCCTCCCGCCGGAGCCCACGACACCGCAAGCCGCGGAGCAAAGTCCGCATGATCGCTGATCCGGTTCTGTCCCTCGTATCGCAGCCCATAGCTGAACGTAAGGTTCGGCTTCACACTCCAGTCGTCCTGGTAGAACAGCGCCGCATCAAACAAATTCACCGCCGCGGTCGGATTGCCCGCCGTCACGTCATACTCCGTCGGCGTCCCCGCCTCATACAACGCCAACGTCGGATAAATGTAGTTGCCGTTATACCCCGCCGTCGTCGAGTTCACCTCGTGCGTCAGCCGCAGCCGCGTCCCGAAGTTCAGCGCATGCTTGCCCATCGTTCCATTCACATATTCCTGCAGTTCATACTTGTCCTGGTTGTCGCGCACCGTCCCCTGATTACTTCCGCCGCCCGTAAACGCTCCCTGCACCGTCACCGTCGGGTCCGTCACGGTCGCTGTCTGGTTGTCGCGTTCGCGCGTGTACTGGAATCGAATCTGGTTTACCCAGCTCGGATTGAACACCTGCGTATCGCTCACCTGGAGCGTATTCTCGTAGTTCGACACGTCGTACGCCTGGGTCTGCAGCGCAAATCCCGACACCCCGCTATTGGTGTCCTTCTGCCGATCCAGCATGTACCGTAAGCTCATCGTGTACTTCGCGCCCAGCTGAAAATCTAATCGCGGACTCACATCCAGCCGCGTCTGCGGATTCGCTACAGCCACCACATAGTTCTGCGGCTGCCCATTCGACCCCAGGATCTCCGCGTTGATGATCGCATTCGACTGGTTGTTCCGTTGGAACACGCTCACAAACCACGAAGCACTCTTGCCCAGCGAACCGCTCACATTCCCATTCATGAACGTCGTATAGTACGAAGGCTCTTCCGTCACAAACGGGTTCAACGAGTTGAACGCCTTATCATTGCCATCGATCATCAACGACCCATGCAGCTTCGACGTTCCAGGCTTGGTCAGAATCTCGATGCGTCCATAGCCCAGCTTGTCGAACTGTGCGGAAAACGGATTCCGATTAATCCGAATCTCCAGGATCGAACCCTTCGGCGGCAACTGCCCACCGGTAAACCCATCAATATAAATCTGCCCGCCATTCGGCCCCGCCGATGGCCCCGCCAGCGCCGTCAACTCATTCTGCAGATCATCCGGATCATCCGACAGCGCATCCAGATCCTTGCCCTTGATCACCAGAGCATTCGCATTCTCATCCGGGCTCGTGCTCACGCCCTGCACATCCGCCGACACATCCACCTGGCTCTCTACCGAGATCTCCAGCTTCACCGACTCGCTCGTCGTCTTTCCGCCATACACCATCACGTCCGCCATCGTAGCTGTCGAGAATCCCTTCGCCGCCACAATCAGCGTGTACCTCCCCTGAGCCAGCCGCGCAGCATCGAACGCTCCTGCCGCGTCACTCTTCAACTTCCGCGCCGAGCCACTCTCGCTCGACACGGTAACTTCCGCCTGCGGCACCAGCGCGCCATCAGGATCCGTCACCGTCCCCCGAATCGTTCCCGTAGCACTGTGCCCGGCCACTGTCTGCGCCAACCCACTCACCGCGCCACACAACAGCAACGCCATACCGAGAGCCAATCCAAATCCCACAAAAATCGTCATACTCGCAACCTTCATATCCGTAGCACCTTCCTGATGCATCTCCAGAAGACCTCATCCCCCCTCTCCGTGCCGCCACATTAAGTAATGCGTTGTAACACTTTGTCACGGTCGCAGTGACCAATCATTACGTCATTCCCCAACCATCGCGCGTCACTGCGAGTTACTCTTACGTGAGCAAGAACCAGAGCAGCAACACGCCCATGGAAGACATCCTCCTCATTGACGACGACATCGAGCTCTGCAACATGCTCACCGAGTACCTCGCCCGCTACGACCTCCGCGTCCACGCCGTCCACCGCGGCGACACCGGCCTCGAAGCCGCGCGCTCCCGCCCCTGGCCCATGATCCTCCTCGACGTCATGCTCCCCGGCATCGACGGCTTCGAAGTCCTCAAACGCATCCGCACCACGTCCTCCGACAGCATCCTTCTCCTCACCGCCCGCGGCGAAGACGTCGACCGCATCGTCGGCCTCGAGATGGGTGCCGACGACTACCTCGCCAAGCCCTTCAACGCCCGCGAGCTGCTCGCCCGCATCCGCGCCATCCGCCGTCGCACCTCCCCTCCCATCGCAGCCAACGAATCCTCCGCCCTCGTCGTCGAAGACCTGGTCCTCGATCCCGCCGCCCGCACCGTTCGCCAGGACAACACCCTCATCGAACTCACCGACGTCGAGTTCACCCTGCTCGAAGTCCTCATGCGCTCTCCTGGAAAAGTTGTCGAGCGCGAGGCCCTCGCTGAGTCCGTGCTCGGCCGAAAATTCAATCCCTTCGATCGCAGCCTCGACATGCACGTCAGCCGCCTGCGCCGTAAACTCGCAACTGATCCGGCCAACGACGACCGCGTGAAGACCATTCGCGGCACGGGCTACCAGCTCGTCCTTCGCCGCACTCTCGCAGGAGGCCGACCCTAAATGCGTGGCCTCTTCCTGAAAATCTTCGCCATCTTCTGGCTCGCCCAAAGCCTCATCTTCATCATCTCCACCACGCTGATCGTACGGCAGCACTTCGCCAGCCCTAACATCGTCTCCGAAGCCCTTGACAACAATCTCCGCCACGATGCCTCCGCTGCACTCGCCGACTTCACCACCGGCGGCTGCACCACTTTCCGCAATAACTCCTCCCGCAACGAACCGGCCGGCGCCACGCTCCTCGACGCCGACGGACGCACCCTCTGCGCCACGGCCACTGCGCCGGCGCTGCTGACCGTCGCGAATCCGCCCTCGACTCGAATCGACGGGCGCCTGGTCGGCAACCGATGGGTCTGGCTCATCCCCATCACCGCGGCCAACGGCACGCACTACCTCTACCTCTGGCATCAGCCGCCGTCCCGCAACCCGCACCCGCAGCGCCGCTGGAACCTCCTCCACTTCGCCTTCCCGCAACTCCCCGTAGCCATCGCCGTCGGTGGCCTCACCACCTTCGTCCTCGTTCTGCTCTTCACCCGTCCTATTGTCCGCATGCGTAAGGCCGCCCGCGCTCTCGCCAACGGCGACCTCAGCGTGCGCGTCGAGCAGTCTCCCTCCGCCGCCGCGCAATCCAACTCCGACGAATTCCAGGGCCTCGTCCACGACTTCAATCACATGGCCGAACGCCTGGAGTCTCTCGTCGACGCGCAAAAGCTTCTCCTCCGCGACGTCTCCCACGAACTGCGCTCGCCACTCTCCCGCCTCAGCGTTGCCCTCGAGCTCGCGCACGACGATGCTACCCCCGAGCTCGACGTCCACCTCGCGCGCATCGAGCGCGAAGCCGGCAAACTTAATCAGCTCATCGGCCAGCTTCTTACCCTCTCCTCCATGGAAGCGCGCGAGAACACCTCCGCCTTCCAGTCCGTCTCGCTCAACCAGCTCTGCCGCCAGCTCCTTCCTGACGCCGAGTACGAAGCCCGGCAACATTCCTGCAGAGTCTCGCTCATCGAAGACAATCAGTGCGTGATCCGTGGCAACGCCGACCTGCTCTATCGCGCCATCGAAAACGTCGTCCGCAACGCCATCCGCTATACTGACCCGCGCACCGAGGTAACTCTTCGCATCACCGAAACCACCGTCGCCGCGAGCCGCTTCGCCGCCATTGAAGTCGCTGATCAGGGCCCTGGCATCCCCGAAGCCGAGCTGGCCAACATCTTCCGCCCCTTCTATCGCGTCGATCAAGCCCGCAGTTCTTCTACCGGAGGCTTCGGCGTCGGCCTCGCCATCACCGAGCGCGCGGTCCGCCTCCACGCCGGAACTCTCCGCGCCGCCAACCGCCCCCAGGGTGGAATCGCCGTCCTGTTCCTGTTCCCGATCCTGCAAGACTCAGTCGAGAGCTCCCACAGTTCTAAAGAACAGACAAGCTCATAGACGACCATCGCAAACGAAACAGCAGCCCGAATGAGGGGAAGTTGTCCTCCGGAAATCCAGATCGTTGTCCACACACCCGCGGAATGGAGCGAGATATTTCGACAACTGGCACCCCGACAACGCAGCTGCAGACGAGTCCGTGTCCCGGGCGCGGCCGTAGACTTCTCGGCGGCGACTTCTGCAACGGGGTTGCTTCTCCCGCCTTCTCTTGAGGCCAAATCGCCAGTATGCTCATCGAGCTTCGTACAAGCCCAACACCTACCGTTTTGCTCCCAAGTGACGGGTATTTGGGAAGATGCGAACTGCCTCAAATGTCGGGCGGTCTCAACCGGTCGATGCAACGCTATCTGATTTGGAGGTGGTATTAGTGAGACAAGGAAGACAGTATGGGCTCTCTGCGGCGCTCAGTGAAATGTGCCGTAAGCAGTTGTTCGATGCTCTCCCCGCAAGAAACGAGCGAGCCGAAGCGCGATCGTTTCTTGTCAGGATAAGTTATGTGACTAACGTCTTATCGGGCAGGCCTTGTTGTCCTGCACGGAGGTAAGCACTCGATCCTGCGACTCGAGCGAACGGCTCCAGCAATGACCGGTGGAGTCCCTGGTAACGTAGCTGGCGGAACTTGCGGTGGGGCCAACGGCGTTCACCGCCGAGAGCGATGAGTTGTAGACCAGCGTGTCGTTGGACTTGACCTGCTCTACAGTGTCAGAGTTGGCGATCAGAAAGCCGTTGATGGAGGTGCTTTGGCTCACTTCGTGCTGCTGGTTTGAAGTGACGACCTGCGTGTAGGTGCCATCGCTGTTCTGCACGAAGGAGTAGTCGAGAATAAGCGGGAAGGACCAGTGCGCGGTGACCTTCTCCGCCAGGATACCCCGCTGCGTTGTGGTGGTTGAGTCGACGGTGCTGGTCTGGTTGACGTTCTGGATTTCCGGAACCCCTACGGTCGCAACGTTGAATGCCTGATTGCTGTTGAAGTCGACTGTCGAGTTCACGGTTGTTTCGACGCGGCCGAGCGACGTGTTCACGTAACCCTTGACGGTGAAGGTGCGTTTCGAGCCCACGATCACATTGCCGGCGGTAGCGCCGTTCGCAGTCGTTAGATTCTCTTCGACATCGGGCACGGGCGCGGTGGACAGTGTATTTTCTTCGACGGCACCGCCGGTTTTCGCGCGGAACTTATCGCGATAAAGCAGCAGGTTGGCGGTCGCAAGGAAGTAGCTGTTGGCGTTGTAGACGCTGATGCTGACAGTGTGCGGGTTGCCGTCACTCAGCATTCCGGCAAACGGCGTCAGGTCGACGCGGTAGGGCTTGAAGTTGAGGGTTTCGACGCCGGTGATCGGGTCCCACAGGTAGGGATCGATGCCGCCGGTGTAGATCCACGGGAGACGGGAGCGACTCCGGCAGGCATGCCGTCGATGCTGACCTCGGTTTCACGGAAGGCGGCGCCGCCGAAGGTTTCGAGTTCACCGGCGACGTCGTTCGGGACACTGAGGTACCAGGACTCGTCGCCCAACTGGCTTTGCGCGATGACGTAGAGGTAAGCCTTGGTGAGATTGCGCGGCAGGTTGACGGTGGCCGTGACTGCGCTGCTAGTTGTGTCCAACTCATACTGGCTGTTGACGCCGCTCACGGGGACGACCATGTCCGGCGCGTCGGCGGGCAGGTTGCGGAAGTCCGCGGGATAGAACTGCAGCGTTGCGGTGCCGTAAATGCCGCCGTTGTACTGGCTGTTATAGATGTTGTAAATGATAGCGTTGCCGGTCTGCGCGGTTTGGAAGATGGCGGACAGGTCGGTGACATCGCGCTCTCCATGCCAGGACGGGCTGAGCGTGGAGCGGGGCTCGGCGGTGGTGCCATAGAAGATGTTCGCATTGCCGAGGTAAAGGCTCGCGGTGCGGTCGTACTGTCTTCCGGCAGTGACGGTGAAGTCGAGGTTGAGGACGACTTTGGCCCATGGACCTTTGCAGCCGGCGGGAGGAGTGAACGTCATCGGATGCGCCGAGTGGTCGTTGAAGACTTCGTTGTTGAACAAGGTGACGGTGCACGGCTTTGTGGCCGGCCGCTTTACCTGCGGCTCGGCCGTGGCAGGATTGGACGAGCCAACTACGGGTGTGGGTGAGACTGTGACGACCTGGGCGGCGGCGATACCGTGGACACAGGTAACGCACGCTGTGGCCATGTCGAATGCCGGGGCACAGCGGGCCGACGGTCCGGGTCTAACCTTCTTCTGACTTACAGAGCGAGTTGCTTGAGATCTTTCACGGAAAACTTTCGCTTTTCAACCTGAGCCTTAAAGTGAATCTTCTGAACAACTGGAATCTTCACATTGTCCCCTGAGAGAATGGCGTCGACGTTGATGTCGTACGATTCAGGGCTGCCAATAAAGATCGGTGCCGCTGAGAACTCGCTGATGCCAGGCTGGATGGTGCCAAGACCAATCCGAACATCGAAGAAGTCTCCTCGATGTGAAACTCGCACATCAGTCTGTCGCCAACGCGCAGGTAGAGGGCCGACTCTTGTGAGCCAACTCCGGGCCGGCTCATTCGTCATATCATCCTCATCGCGAACTTCTACCTGGCCGCCTTGAATGCGCATCCGGAGAACCACGTTAAAGGCAGGCGCTGTTGAAGAATTCTCGACCGCGAAGCCAACTGGTTGAAAACGGCCATGATCTGCTACGTACGTCGCGATCTCTCGGAGATAATCCGCATTTTTGCTCTCTCCAATGTCAACCGGCATCGCCAACTGACCACGATTTCTCATCTGACCGTAGTCGGGAATCGAATCGGCCTCGGGCATCTCGAACTCGATGGACTCGATGTCTATTTCCTTACCGATAATGCGCCGCTCCTCCAGATTCGCAAAGCCAAGATCTAGCGTTGGTTGCGCTTCAACGGCTATACCGACCTGGCCCATCTTCATAATCTCGTCGGGAGGAGCCTCCCCGGTCGTGTCTCCGCGCCGAACATAGACCGCATTCGCTCGCAGTTTGCCGAAATCCTTTCGCAGGTAGAATGATCGCTCCTGCATCGGGATCGTGATGGCAGCTACCAGATGACCTTCTACCTGGAGTTCTTCATAGCTGAAGCTCAGCGCCTTGTTCGTCTTCGAGTGGACGAACTGTTGAAGGTTGCGATTCAAAAGCTGCTTGGAGATTCCCTTGACGTTGCTACGGCCCCCTCGGACCTCTTCCACTCCAATCAGGATGTAGGCATCACTCCGTCGCCAGGAATTCGCGAAACTCAAGATGTCCTTCAGGAGCTCTGACTTCTGAATGTCGTTTGCTGCTTCGAACGGATATTGATCTACTTTGAAGTCGAGAACTTCGGATTCTGTTTGATAAAGCAGGCTTTCGAAAAGTTCGGCATCCATTCCCAAATCATACTGCTGCGTCTTCCGAGGCATGACAGATTCCCTGGATAAGTAATGGAAAACGCCCTACACGTAGGGCACGCAATCGGCTCATCCTTATCGGCACGGGTGGGGAGGCCGTGCCGATGGCGAAAAGCGCAACGAGCGGACCCGCTAAGATGATCCGGAAGCCGCCCGATATGGAGTGAGTCAAGTCCATAGGCAAGACATAGGAGCAGCGAAGAGGCGGTCCCCGAAGGGGACGATCTTCATTCCGTCATACAGCACCAGCCCGAGTTTCAGATTGTCACCGCAGATATCCAACAGCTTCCGCATCCCCTTGAAGTCGCTCGCATGGACGGTTGCGTTTGCTTTGACTTCGATACCGACCAGTGCGCCGTGCTCATCCTCTACGATGATGTCAACCTCATCCTGATCCTTATCTCGATAGTGATGGAGCGTATAGCCTTCATCGGACCATGTGGTCTGCTTCATGACTTCGGAAAATACGAATGTTTCGAGCACAGCACCAAATGTTGAGCGGTTCTTTGCTATCCGCTCAGCAGTCAACGCCAACAAAGAGGCGAGCAGCCCAGAGTCGACAAAATGTAGTTTTGGGGTCTTTATCAGTCGCTTCAGTTCATTACGGAACCATGGGGAGACGCGATGCACGAGAAATAGCTGCTCAAGAATGCCGATATATTTTCTCGTTGTCTTGTCGTCAATCCCGATCTGTCCCCCGATTTGAGTGAAGTTGGTAATTTGTCCAGAATGGTGGGCAAGCGCCTGGAGCAACCGCGGCAACTGATCGAGCTTCTCCACTTCCGCGATATCCCGCACATCTCTCTGTACGATCGCTTTCACATAGTCCCGTGCCCAGGCTTGGCGTCGCCGGGAGTCTTCTCTCCGCAGCATCTCAGGGTATCCGCCCACCAGGACCGCATGGACAAGCTGATCGCCAACGATATCCGGCCCTGGCTTCACCAACTTGCTATTGAATGCCGTTTTCAGAAAAGTCGGCTCTTTGCTTAGTATCTCGGCTCTGGAGATCGGCATCAGGTTTACGATTTCCATGCGGCCCGCAAGACTTTCGGAGACTTGAGGCAGAGTGAGAATGTTGGCAGATCCTGTTAGCAGGAAACGGCCTGCCCTTCGGTCGCTATCAACGGATCGTTTGATGGCCCTCAGAAGTTCCGGAGCTCTTTGCACTTCGTCGATGGTGACCAAATCGAATCCACGCACAAAGCCAGCCGGGTCGCTTCGAGCGGCCTCGAGCACTGTGTCATCATCCAAGGTCACATACTCGCGTTCCTTGTCGACAAACTGACGGACCAGCGTAGTCTTGCCACATTGGCGGGGGCCAATCAGCATGACCACGGGAGTATCCTGAAGCGCAGTGGCCACACGTTTGGTTGAGAATCTCTGAAAGAGCTGGAAATCGGGGTCGGCCATCTCGGATCATTGTAGCGTCTAATCCGGATTCGAGTCCCGTCCAATTCGGATTGTGAACCCGGCCAAACCGGAAGGCAGAGTGCCTCCCATCGCGGTCACACAATCAGAATAGAGAGCAAGGCATCTGGAAGCGCGCGAACACCGGACGTACCTGCCTATTCGTGCGCTACCAATTCCGTCCAGACGGCCAAGCGCTCGTTCGACGGCGCTGGGTTTTTCTAATAGGTGAAGAAGATCAATTGGCGGATTCGGTGGCAGAGCCGGGGGCAAACGCCCAAACGGTTTCTCCACCTGCAACGGTCTCTACATAGAGTCCGAATCGAGAGTCGATGGGTTGCAATTCCGACATGGCGCCATTTAGCACTATTTAAGGAATTAGAGCATTTGGGTAACTGACCTGCTTTCTTAATAAAGCCAGCTTAAATAACTTCGGACGGAGCTTGGTTCAGGATCTGCACTCCGAGTGCCGCTCACGTCGCTAGGTTTCCAGAATCCGATGATCGTGCGTCTTGGGCACTCAAATACTCCGCTAGGAGTGTGTCGGGCATAGATTTGTGATGGAGGCGACAGCGGGGGCAGTAGATTCTGTTTTAATTTGTTTTATCGGCCAGAACTTCTATCCTGACTCTATCGACCAGACGCTGATGTTCCCTCCCTCGCTTCAGGATTGGCTTCCGGATGGCCATCTGGCGCGCTTTCTGATCGACGTGGTGTCGGCGCTAAATCTGAGCGCCATCTGCACGTCGCATCAGGAGAAGGATGGTCGCGGCCAAGCATCAGCGGTTAGTGTAGTCATTCGAGGTTCAACGAAGCGACCTCCCGCGATGTACTATTTCGCTCATGCAGTCGACTGCTGATTTGATGGACCAGGATGTTGCGGCTCCATCCGTGCTCGACCGCCGCGCGCAAATACCATTCAAGCGTTGATCCGTCCTTGATCCGGTCGCGAAGAACCATGTGGTGGCCCCACGGCAATTGTGCAGCAATCTGCCGCGCAATTGATTCGTCCGGCCACTCTCCGGCGAATCGGCGCATGTATTTTAGACTTCGAGGGCTGAAGTCTTCGACTCCGGGAAACTCCGTTCCGAGATCCTTGGCCAATCGTTCGATGACCTTGGTTCCCCAAACGTCGGGACTGTTGCCGATCCAGAATGTCTCGCCCGATGGACCAATACAACAAACTGAGTTCTCGGCTGATCGCAAATGCTGCGCGCACCTGGGCGTTGCGGACACGCGGCTCGATCTCTCCGAGGAGGTCAGCATAGTCGGGCGGGGGTTGAAGCGATTTGGACATCGGTCTTCCGGAATATGGCACCTTCGATCGTTGCGAGGAAGGGGGGGGGTAGGTCGTGCCTTTGCCGACAAAGGCAAAGGGAAATCGAGCTGGTCCCCCACGGCCCAGCCCGGTGCTCCGCTTGGCAAAAGTTTGTCGCATCTTTGTCGCAAATATCGCCGATCGAGTCGTTTTTACCGACTCAGCCGACTCGTAAGTCCTTTGCCTTCAGTATTTTGATGTTTGGTTCATTCCATGGCATGGAAGCGGTGACTAAATCATGAGTCTCGACACCTAACAGCACACTCGTGGAAGCGGGCCTTACTTCCGGTGACGTCCTTCCAAGAGATCTTGCGTGCTGACGCACGCAGCTCTCTTGGTCGGGCTCCGGACCACCCGATCTGTGAGGTGATGAGCAACAATCAACTCCTCAATGGTGGTGTACAAGTGGTGTACAAATAGGGGCCAGAAACACCCAGCAATGACCGGAAATCTCCTCCAACGAGCCTTACTACACAACAACTTACACAGGGCGGGGCCGTTTCGTAATCAGCAGGTCAACGGTTCAAGTCCGTTCGTCGGCTCCATAGAATTTAGATCGTGCGTCAGTACCTCCTTTGATGGAGGATTGCTGTGACCACAAGTGTGACCATTTTTCGTGGTCGCACTTTTTCTTTGGGGGTTGCACCGGTTGCGGATGCTCGTGCTGGATTCGGATTGGGATTACTGAGAGTCGATTGATTGCTGGCTGCAGGATGCGGGAGCGTTGGCGGGGTTGCAGCGAGCGATCTTTGCTCCTCCGGGGAGGGCAACGAAGAAGTGGCCGTTCCAGGGTGCTGGTTCGGAGGCGGGGTAATCGGTGCTGAGGATTTGGGCTCCGCTGGAGATCATGGCGTCGCGTTGAGCGGTGTCGTTGGCGCGAGGTCCTTTGGTGTCGGCATCGGTGCGGGTGCGGATGAGATAGCCTTTGCGGACGAGCTCGGCGATTTCTCCTGCGGGACCGTCGTTGCGTTCGAGGAAGGCTGCGTCGGATTGGCCGGGGTCGGAGTTGGTGAAGATGACTCTACCTCGCAGGGAGGGGTGGCCTTCGAGGTAGACGGGGGTGACGTTGTGCTGGTCCATGAGGAAGACGACTTTGCCGCGGGAGCTGTCGAGCGAGGGCCAGTTGCCGGCGAGGACTGCGTCCTCGAGAGAATCGTAGGAGCCACGCACGTCGTCGGGCGTGACGATCTCGTTCGCAGGGAAGACGGAACGGATCTCGGCATCGAGGGCGTCGAAGGTGGCGGAGGTGAAGGGCTCGGGTTCGGTGAGCTTTACCTTTTTGGAGATGCCCTGCTTGGTTTCGATGAGGATGAAGACGGGGATGTGATGTGGATGCGCGAGTGACCAGGCGCGAATCTCTGCGAGGCAGGCGGTGAAGGGCTGGCAGTTGCTGCGGTAGTCGATGTCCTGGATGTGCATGACCTTGAAGCCGGGCTTCGACATGAGGCCGTTGGGATCGAAGGGAGGGTCAGCGGGGAGGCCTGCTGCGGCGACCGTCTGGGGGCCGGAGGGATGGGCGTAGCGGCCACCCTGGGTGTCGGCGAAGACGTCGAGCTCGAGTTGGCGGACGCCGCCTTCCAATTGCTGGGTGAGAGGAGGGTGGCTGTAGTTGAGGCCTGCGTAGTCCTGGGGATCCTTCTCCTTCCAGATTTTGCTTTCGCTGGGGGCGATGCCTGCGTGGTAGCTGTTGTGGGTGCCTATGATTTGAATCTGGTTGAGTTTGACCGTGCCCGGCGGGAGCGAGGCAATGGTGAGCGTGCTGGGCGGGACGTTGGATTGGAAGGGCTCAGTTTGGGCAGCGTCGGCGCAGAGCGGGGAGACTGCGTC
Organism: Acidobacteriaceae bacterium; assembly: GCA_036510715.1. Classification (GTDB taxonomy): domain Bacteria; phylum Acidobacteriota; class Terriglobia; order Terriglobales; family Acidobacteriaceae; genus Granulicella. Next base: position 16,584 of record DATCDL010000119.1, on the reverse strand, counting down.
GGAGAGTGAGGGTGGCGGATTGGTTGTGCCCCATGCGGACGGAGCAGGGCCCAGGGTGAGGAGGAGCGTGCCTCCGTCGGCGATCTGGCTGTGGCGAAACCAGGATTGATTGAGCGGCGTGCCGTTGATGGAGGCGGACTGGACGTAGTGGTTGAGGTGCTCGGGGTCGAGGTTCTTTGCGATGATGTGGAGCGTCTTGCCGGAGGAGAGGTGGATGTCAGCCTCAGGAAACGAGGGAGTGCCGATGAGGTAGATGTCCTGGCCGGCGTTGGGATAGAAGCCGAGGGAGTTGAAGATGAACCAGCTGGACATGGCGCCGGAGTCGTCGTTGCCGGGGATGCCGCTGCGCTGGTCGGTGAAGGCCTTTTCGAGCTCCTGGCTGATGACGTCGGCGGTGTGGTCGGGGCGTCCAGCATAGTTGTAGAGGACAGGCAGAAGAAAACCGGGCTCGTTGGTGACGTCGAAGTGCTGGCGGTAGAAGATGTTGTCGAGGCGTTGGACGAAGGTCTTGTTGCCTCCGGACATTTGAATGAGGCGGCGGACATCCTGGGGAGCGTAGAAGGAGTAGGTCCAGAGGTCGCCTTCGTAGAAGAAGTCGGGCCAGGTGCCGCGGACCTGCAGGTCGGGCGCGGACCAGGAGCCGTCGGTGTTGCGGGGACGGAGGAAGCCTTTGAAGCCTTCGGCGCCGAGGTTGGGGTCCCAGAGGTTTTGCCAGTTGTTGGAGCGACGTGCGAAGAGCGCTGCCTCGGCGGGGTGATGGAGTCCGCAGGCGAGTTCGGAAATGGCGAAGTCGTCATAGGCGTACTCGACGGTGCGCGAGCCGGAGCGCTCGTCAGCGAGGGTGATATAGCCCTTGCTGTTGTAGTCGAGGATGCCTCCGCGACCTTCCTCCTGGGGGTTGGCGGGGGGAATGCTCGCGTCCTTGAGCATAGCGTCGAAGGCGGTGGCGTAGTCGATTCCGGTGAGGTGTTTGACCCAGGCGTCGGCGACGACGATGTTGGCGTTGCTGCCTCCCTGGGTGCGGCCGTTGGCGTTGCCGCTGCGGGCGTCGGGCATGTAGCCGGTGTGTCGGTAGATGTCGATGAGCGAGCGGATGAGGTCGCGCTGGCGGTCGGGAGCAATCAGGGTAAGGAGCGGGCCGGAGCTGCGGAAGGTGTCCCAGATGGCGTAGTAGTCGTCGTAGTAGGGCTCGCTGGATTTCCAGTCGGGATTTTCTCCGGTGCGATCGGTGGGCATCAGCATGGTGTGGTACATCGCGGTGTAGAACTGGATTCGCTGGGCGTCGGTCTCGCCGTGGATTTGAATTTTGGAGAGGGCTTGATTCCAGACGCGGGACGAGGCGGCACGAACGGCGTCGAAGGACCAGCCGGGAGCCTCTTGTTGGAGCGTGGCGCGGGCTTGTTCGATGCTGACGAAGGAGATCGCGACCTTGGCTTGTACCACCTGACCGGGGCGGACGGGGAGATCGAAGGTTGCGCCGAGGGGGATGTCGTGGTCTACGCTGGCTTGCTGTGCTGAGGTGATGGCGGAGCCGGTCCAGGTGCGGGTGGTGAGGGCTGGCGTGTCGAGGACCATGTCGAAGTAGACTGCGTATTCGCCGCCTTTGTTCCAGCCTCCTGCGTATCGACCGACTCCTTCGACTTCGTGGTTGGAGATGAAGTGGACTTGTCCGCTGACGAAGCGTTGCGCCTCGGAGCTGGCGCCTTTGCTGAGGCAGTGAGAGATGTTGAGGGTGATGTGTGACTCGGCGGCGGTGGAGATGGTGTAGCGATGGAGAGCTACGCGGCGGGTGGAGGTGAGCTCAACGAAGGTGTTGTAGCGCGTGAGGCGGGTGGCGTAGTAGCCGGGATGATTGAGCTCTGCGGTGCGGGGAGATTGGATGTCGTCGAGTGCGAGAGGGCCGGTGACGGGCATGACGAGGATGTTGCCGTACTTGCCCTGCGCGCCGCTGAGATGGGTGTGGCTGAAGCCGAGGATGCGGCCGTCGGTCCAGTAGCCGAAGCCTGACTTGCGGCCGTCGAAGGACTCCATATCGGGGCCGACTTTTGTCATGCCAAAGGGAAGGGCGGCGCCGATGAAGGTGTTGCCGCCCCAGTCCACTCCTAGGAATGGGTAGACGCTGTCAACGAAGCTGGGCGCGTGGGTGGGGGTTTGTGCAGGGGAGGACGCCGTGAGCGCGAAGAAGATAAGAAGAGCCAGGAGACACCGAGGGGTTGGCACTGCAGAACGGAACATTGGGTGTGCTCTCCACGTGGATCGGGTTCGCGTACGGCTAAGGATTTGTTTGCGATGCAACGGCGGTGTTGTCATTGGATCGGAGCGTGTCAAAGAGCGGCGCGGCTGGCATGATCTCAGGATTCTCTTTTGCCGCAGAGATGGCAAGGATGCGGATGTTGTCGTCGTGAGGCAGGGTGAGCGAATGTGCGTTGGCAGGGACGCCGAGGGAGTAGGCGAAGAGGTAAGAGTATTGATAGGGCTCGTTGAGCCCGGCGGGCGTGTGGTGATGCGAGGCGACCCAGGCGAGGGTTGCGGGTTTGATGAAGCCGTCGGTGAGGCCGGTGTAATCCTCAGGGTAGCTGGGTGAATGGTGACGGGTCTCGCGCTCTTCCATATTCTGTGGCGGCCATGCGGCGTGATGGGCAGAGATGGCCCAATCGATGGTGGGCTCGTTCTTCCAGAGGCGGTTATCCCACTGGCCGATGAAGCCTGCCCAGTTTTGGATATCGAGATGGTTCGACTGTTGGCCGATGCGGAAGATCGCGCTCTGATCTGCACCTGTGGACGCTGCCAGTATATAGATGCGGTTGAAATGACCTGCGGGAAGAGTGAGGGTCTGTCCGGTGGCTGCGATCGCGTTGGGGCTGCCGGTTTTCGCAGGTGCGAGATCGAGTTGGGCTCCGTTGACCTCGATGTGGGCGGGCAGCATTTCGGCGGGGAGCGCATTGCCGTGGCCGTCAAAACCGGGGCCGTTGGTTTGGGTGTCGTCGTCGGTTGCAACCGCGAGAGTGTAGGGGAGATGGAGGGGCGTTGATTGAACGGGCTCGACCTGCACATGGGATGGAGCGAGGCGAAGTGCGAAGGTGTGAGGTTGATACGGGGTGAACGATGTGACCAATGCGCCGTCGCTGATGGTTGCGGGACCGGTGGGTTGCTCCTGCGCGTTCACTTCGCGCGCGGAGGTGATGGGCGAGGGGAAGGAGATGTGGACGTTGGGTTCGGGATTGCCGTTTAGTTCGGCGAGGCGCAGAACTACTTCGTCGCTGTCTTCTGCTTTCTTGAGAGCGAAGACACGAATGCGTGGGTTGTCGATTTTGAGAAGCGAGAAGGATTTACCTAGCTTGCCATCATGGTGCGTGGTGGTGAAAGGCATTATGGGATCGTTGAGACGATAGGCTTGCCAATCGGTCTGGGCGTGTCGCCAGTCTCCGGCATGACCGACTAAGCCGAAGGTGAATTCGTGATGACCCCAGTCCTGATTGGCCTGATCGCTGTAGGCTCCGGGCGCACGGTTGGCGGTGGGCTGGATTCCGGGAGAACGGAGGAGGGTGAGGCGGATGGTGTTGTCGTTCGGCTTATCCGAACCGTTCTTGTAGTCGGTGAGGATGGTTACGCCGAAGGCTCCGCCCTGGTCGGTGAGATCGATCCAGCGGTGCGAGCCTACTTCGAACTGGCGAGGCGTTGCGGTGGGACGCTCGAGGGTTCCGAGGTCCTGGTTGTAGGTTGCATCCTTGTTCGTGGCGGTGAAGGGAAACGCTACTTTGAGGTTGGAGGCGAGGCCGCGCCAGTCGATTGCGTTGTGGACCTCGACTCGATTGCCTGCGTCTCCGGCGGAGAGGGTGATGGTTTGTACGAACGTTGAGCCTTCGGTCTGGCGTGAGACTTCGATGGCGACACGGACGGGACCTCTCTCGGTGATGCGGATTTTTGCCGGACCGCTGACGTAGGCGCGCGGTTGCGCCTCGACCTGCTCGTAGTCCATGTTCCATGCTGGATATTGCTTGGGGATGTCGGTGGTGATGGCGAGACGTATCGGAGAGGAGAGCAGTTCCTTGTTGAGCTGCTTGTCGAAGATGCTGGAGATGTCGCCATCGTTGTTGAGCTGGACGCGGTAGCGGGAGTTTTCGAGAGACGAGGGCGTTACTTTGAGCTCGGGATTTGAGGAGGGCGCTGCGGCGGGTACGAGGTGATACACGGCGTAGCCGACAGAGGGGGCACGGGCGACGAAGAGGACTTTGCCTGCTTCGATCTGAGCGGGTGAATCAGAACCATCGGAGGCGGTTACTCGGACGGCTTTTGGCATGCCGTGGGGGAAGGGGACGGTGGCTTCAACGAGATCCTCGCGGGCGATGTTGAGAGGGTTGAAGAGGACGACCGGCACGCCGGGTCCCTGGGTATCAAGGCTGGAGGCAACGGCAGCGGTGGCGCTGGTGATGACTGCCGAAAACTGGTTGGCAGCGATGGTGTCATCGTTCCATGCGAATTGATAGGCCCGAGGTGTCGCGGTGCCACCGGCGAGGTCGTGAAAGTGGCCTGCGAGTTCGAGGGTCCAGGCGTCGGTCAATTGTTGTTGCGGGTAGGTGCGGCCTCCCATCCACTGGGCTGCGATGGAGGTCTCTTCCGCGGCGTTGGCTAAGGATTCGTTACGCATGATCCAGCGCTTGTGATAGGCCTGGGAGGTGAGCGAGCCAGCGGAGTGGTTGATGAGTTCAAGGTCTCCCTTGTATTGCGGCATGCGACTGGTGTCCAGCGAACTCATGTCGTTGAACATCTGATCGGCGGCTGATTCGATGACGTGAACCGGACCTTCACCGACGCGCACAGGATTGGGATTGTAGGAGGCAGATTCCTTGAGAAAGTCGAGCCGGGGAGGGGTGGGCAGAACGGTTTCGCTCTTGTCGATAATGGCTTCGAGTAAGCGGACGGTTGATTCCCTGGTTGCGCCGCCAATGTCGCCCGTGCCGACGTAATGATAGTCGGCGAAGATTCCTGTGACCTTGCCATCGAGGTCGATGCGCTTGACCCAGTCGGGTTCGATGGGACGGCGCTGGTACTCACGAAGCTGAAGGGGCGTGAGCTTGGCGAGCTGCTCGGGAGTGAGTTGCTCGATGGGGTGCGGTGGAGGCTCTTTGCTCAGGTCGGTGTAGACGTTGCTGCCGTAACCGCCGGGATTGAGGGCTGCGATGATGGTCTTGCCGTCAGGGCCAACCCACAAGCCTACGTTGAAGGGAATGCCTTCGGGTGTCTGCTCGGGCGAATCGGGGCCGCCGACGATAGGCGCCGGCTGCCAGACAGAGTTGAGCTTTTGAGTGGAGAAGCCCTTGACTCCGGCGTGCGCGAGGATGCTGGGGAGGGAGGCTGGAAAGCCGAAGCAGTCGGGAAGCATGTACTCGTTGCTGGCTTTGCCGAAGTCCCGGCGGAAGTATTCATTGCCGTAGAGAACCTGGCGGAAGATGCCTTCGGCGCTGGGAAGGTTGACGTCTCCTTCCTCGACCGAAGAGCCGGCGGGAAACCAGCGGCCGGCGGCGACGTACTGCTTGACGCGGGCGTAGTCGTCGGGGAAGTACTCCTTCATGAGGCGGTAGCGATTGGAGCCGGTCCAGTTGAAGATGTAGTGAGGATACTTATCGATGTAATCGAAGTTGACTCGCATGGTCTTCAGCAAATATTCGCTGATGGTCTGGGGCATCTCCCAACGCCATTGCGTGTCAAGGTGCGCATACGGGACGACGTAAAGGGTTGGGTCTTTGGTGATGTCCGGGGCCTTGGGCGTTTGCGCGGAGGAGGCGAGCGCGAGAAAAAGCACAGCCGGGATCGCGGCGAGCCGGGAAAGGGAGAAGGTCCTGGAAACAGCGCGGCGGGACAGAGGTGAGTGGTGGGCAGGTGCTAGCTGGGTGTGGTTCATCTTTGACTCCGCGTAGACTCCGCGTTGGCTCCGCGTCGATTCCGCTGTGGCCCTGCGTTGAACTCCGCCGGGACTCCACGGTATAGCAAATGGTGCGGATGGAATTGAGGGGGAAGATTTTGGTTGAAACAGCGCAATCCCGCATGAACGGATGTCCACGCGGGATTGCGGTGCAGGTTTAGTACGCGAGATGCAGGCCTATCTGCAACGTGCGTGGGTTGCTGGCGGACTTGCCGGTGACTTCGCCGAACTGACCTGAAGTTGGGTTCAAGTTTGGGCCGGACCAGTTGGGGTGATTGATGAAGTTGTAAGCATCCGCCGTGAACTCCATCGAGGCCTTGTTGGAGAGGGCGAACTTCTTCTTGAGGGAGAGATTCCAGTCCTGATAGCCGGGCTGGTAGATGGAGTCTCTGACTCCCTGCTGGAGGTTGAAGCTGCCTTGCGCAGGAGGCGTGAAGATGGGTGAGCCATCGGAGTTTGTGGTGGAGAAGTACTTGCCGGTTCCGCCGTAGCCAGCGAATTGATGAAGGATCTTCGGCGCACCACTCATGACCCAGAATTCTCCCTGGGAGCCGCAGCCGAAACTGCCGTACTCTCCAACGCCTGCATAGTCTGTATTCATTCCTACTCCGCAGGGGGCGCCCGTCTGGAGCTGGGTGACGCCGGCTATCCGCCAGCCTCCAGCAATCTTGCCTGCGAGAGTTTCTTGATTACGGAAGATGGGAAGAGTCCAGATGTAGTTGATGACGAGCATGTGGCGCGCATCATACTCAGAGGGGCCGTACAGGTTGCTGGTGTTGTAGGTGTCGGGAACGATGTCGCGGTAGTTGGAGCTGTCATCCATGCTTTTGGACAAGGTATAGCTGACACCAAAGCTGATGTTTCTGGGATCGGTGCGCTGCAGGGATAGTTGCAGAGAGTTGTAGCGTGAACGTCCATCGCTGTGCTCCTGCTGGATTGCAGCGAAGCCCTGATAGGGACGCAGAGCATTGACGTTGACGCCGTGATTGGCCTGCTGCGAACCGGCGGCTGGCTGATTGATGTCGAAGACCCGCCAGTTGTGAATGCCGCGTCCACCGACGTAGGCAGCGCTCATGTTGAGTTTGAAGGGTAACTCACGTTGTACGGTTACGTTCCAGTTGTAGCGGGTAGGAGCTTTCAGATTCTGGTTCAACGTCGTTACGGTGAGGGCCGGTGCGACCTTGCTGTTGAGTGAGTAGCCGGGATTGTCGACCATCGAGGTGAGGTTATTGGCGATGGCGTTGACGGCGATGAAGGGTTGGAAAGGAGGATTTCCACCAGGGAAGATGTTGTCCAACAGGCCCATGCGGGTAGCAAACTCGCCGAATCCTCCACGGATGACTGTCTTGGAGTTCAGTTCGTAAGCAACGCCGACACGCGGTTGCAGGACGTGTGAGGTGTTGGTGTATCCATCCTTAAGATTGGGAGCAAAGAGGGCGGTGCAGGGTGAGCCATCGCAGGCGGTCGCAGCAGTCGAAGAGGTGGCACCGATGACTCCATGGGCGACGGCCGATGCGGGGAAGCTGGAGCGGCCGGGAATGACCATGCCGTCGTAAGGATCGCCTGTGCCGAGAGTGACGTTGCCTGTAGTCGAACTCACGGTCGGGGCCGATGCTATTGTGTACGAAGCCGGATCAAAGAACGCAGCATTACCCCAGGCAGCCTTGTAAGGCGTGAGTGCGGTGAAGCGGAGGCCATAGTCAAAGTGCAGCTTGGGAGTGAGCTGCCATGAATCCTGGGCAAAGAATTCATAGACCTGGCCGCGCCAGACGGTGTAGGACTTCGGTCCGATCTCGGTGTAGCTATCGGAAAGGCCCATCGCGAGATTGGCGAGGGCAACTCCGGTGGTTCCACCCAGGGTGCTTCTGGCGTCACTCAAGAAGAAGTTGCCGTTCTGGTTATTCGCTCCTCCGGGTACAGTCGAAACGTTGATCTGATCGTTGTCGTTTTCGCCGGAATTCTGGATCTCTACGCCGGCCTTGATGGTGTGGTTTCCCAACACCTGGGTGAAGCTGTCGGAGTACGTATAAATGGGGCCGCCAGAGTGAGATGGATAAGGACCGCCGGCCAATCCGTAGAAGCTGCCAAGGCCGCTGACCGTCGGGATTTTCTGTTCGGCTGCTTTTGGCCCGGGGATGATGTAGGGGAAATTGATGCCAAGGGTGTCGCGGTGGAATCCGGCCAAAGCGGTATTTACAGGGATATAAACCTGATCGAGACTGTAGGTGACACGCGCTTCGTTGACGGTCCTGGGGGTGATGATCCACGTCCAGGTGAGGCCGTTGGTCTGGTTGGGACGATTGAAGTAGCGGCCCGTGAGGCCAGAGCCCTGATCGAACGGCAGCGTCTCGTTATAGGTTACGTTCTGCCTGCGGAACGAGAGGTGGTGGTGATCGGTGATGACGATGTCTACGCTGATGGACTGCTTCCTCTGATTGATAGGATGAGCGGCCTGTGCGATCCAGTTTTGAGTGCCATTGGTGTAGCCAGGAGTCGGTGCCGGATAGGCGTCAATGATGGCCATTCCATTCGTGCTCTGCGAGAGGAGTGGGATGGTGTTATTCAGAAACTGCTGGCAGCCCGTAGCCTTGTTGACCGGGCAGGTTGTTGGATCGTAGACGTAGGTAGGCGAGGCATACCAGGGGTTGGAGGTGAGGAGTTCGCTGAAGTTGCCCTCACGCATCAAGGTCGTGGGTACAGCCTGTGTTTGGGTATCGGTAGAACGATTACGAATCCAGTCCTCACTGACAAAGAAGAAGAACTTCTGGCGGAACTTGTCCATGGCGTGGACGCCGGGGATATAGACCGGGCCACCAAACGTGAATCCGAAGTTGTTGTAGCGGAACGGCGACGCAAACTGGGTTGTCGAGGAATGATTGCGGGTCCAGGTGTTGGCATTCATTGCGGAGTTGCGGAGGTACTCATAGGCCGTGGCGTGAAAGTCTTTGGTTCCGGATTTGGAGACGATACGCATTTGGCCGCCGGAGGAACTGCCGTATTCGGCCTCGTAGTCGGAGGTGAGGATCTGCATCTCTTCGATGGCGTCAGGATTCGCTACGCCGATGATCTGCCCGCTACCTCGAGTACGAACGGCGGGAGCGCCATCGAAGGTGACTAAGGTGTCCTGCTGACGGGCACCGTTCACGTTGAAGGGGACGGAGCTGCCGATAGCAAAGTTCAAATCGCCGAGAGTCGTTCCGCTTCTCATGCCCGGCAGCAACGATCCCATGAACAGGGGATTGCGGCCGTTCAACTGCTGGTCCGTGATGGTGGCTCCGCTGATCTCGCTCTGCACAGAACCAGACTCGGTCTGGAGGACGACGGCACTTGCTGTCACCTCCACGGTCTGATTTACAGAGCCCGGAGCGAGGGTGCCGTTGATCGCAAGAGCAGTGCTTGCAGGCAGTGCGTTATGCACACTCAGGAACTTATTGAAGCCGTTCGCCTCGGCGGTCACGCTGTAGTTTGCGGGAGACAAATTGGTGACGACGTAGTGGCCGGAGGAGTCGGTCTGAACTTTTTGGGATTGATCCGTGCCTTCGTTGCGGACGGTCACGGTGGCATTGGGGATCACGGCCCCGGAGCTATCGCGCACATATCCGCTGATGCTGCCGACATCTGATTGGGCATAAGCCGCGGCGGGTAGAGCGATTAGAAGCGCCAGCAGACTATAGCAAAGGACGACGCACATCCGAATAACGTTTTTCATTGGCTCTCCTGAAGTGATCAAAGTTAGTAGTGATATCCGTTGGTGCCGAAATATGATTGCGCTATCACAGCGCACAGGTTATACCCGGCCCCGAAAACTTTTGTCAAGAACAATTGTTGGAAAATCTATGCTAATGTCGTTAATTCCATGTGGCAATGATGTAAATATTCTGTTAGCGCTCTCAGGAAAGCTTCCGAACCAGGACTATGCATAAGACGTCATCCGCCGGTAAGGCAACACTCGTCGATGTCGCGCGTGAAGCAGGGGTGGGGCCGATGACGGTCTCACGCACGATCAATGGGCACCCGTATGTGTCCGAGGCCACGGCAAAGCGTGTGCAGGCGGCGATACGGAAGCTGGGCTATCGTCCGAACCAGGCGGCGCGGATGCTCACCGGCCAGCTATCAAAATCTATAGGGCTGATCGTGCCCAATGTGGCCGACCCATTTTTCTCCGTGATCAGCCGTGCGGTACAGCAGGCGGCGCGCGAGGCTGGTTATACTGTCTGGCTGGCGGCGTCCGACGACGATCCGGCGACAGAAGAGGCTGAGATCGAGCAAATGAGCCATCATCCAGTCGATGGCATTGTGCTTGCTCCGGTGAATTGCCGCAGCAAACATTTGAAGGTCGCGGCCGCAGGATCGATCCCTATTGTGACGATCGATCGTTCGATAGAGATCGCCTCGACGGACTCTGTCGAAGCTGAGAATCGGGCAGGGGCGAACATGGCCATGGAGCACCTCACGGGGCATGGCTATACGAAGATCCATTGTTTAGCAACAGACTTTCATCTGAGGCCCATCCGGGTGCGGGTTGAGGCATTCGAAGAATACTTGCGTCGCGCGAAGCTGCCTGCACGGAAGCTGATTCTCGAAGATACTGCGAGCGCTTTGCGTGGCTTGGCAGCACTCTTCGAATCGCGTCAACGTCCTCAAGCGATCTTCGCCACGAACAATGCCTGCACGATTGCGGTGATTGAAGCGCTGCAGACGCTCGGCATTCGAATTGGCAGGGACGTGGCTTTGATCGGTTTCGATGACGTTAATTTCTACACGATCATTCGTCCTACGATTACGGCGATCAGCCAGCCTGTATCTGATTTGGGACGGACGGCGACTCGGCTTCTGCTGGAGAGGATCCAGGGGCAGGGGCCCGCAGAAAAGGTACGCATTACGTTGCCGGTGGAGTTGATCACGCGCGCGTCCTGCGGCTGCAAGCGGTGAGAGCAAGTTCGGGATTTTGATGATGGTTTGTGGAGGTGTGACCGAGGTTTGCGGTCACACCTTTTCATTGGGAGAGACCTTCTGGGCTAGTTTTTCAGGCTGGGGGGCGCAGGGGGTTCGGGATGGGTTGGGTGTTCGCCGTAGAAGGTCCAGGAGGTGTGGAAGTCGGGGGAGAGAGGCAGGTGTTCGAGGTCGGCGCGGAGCATCTCGATGGGCATGGGGCCTTCGTGGAGGATGGCGTCGTGGAATTGGCGATCGGTCATTTTGTGGGAGTCGACGAGTTCGTGGTGGAGGGCTCGGAACTGGAGGGCTCCCATGAGGTAGGCGGACTGGTAGAGGGGGCCGACGGAGCCGTCGAAGGAGCGGCGGACTTCGGCGAGGTCGTTGTCGGAGTCGAAGCCGACGTTGTCGATGAGGTACTGGACACACTGCTGGGGGGTCCAGTTGCCGAGGTGGAAGTTCATGGTGAAGATGACGCGAGCGGAGCGGTGCATGCGCCAGACGAGCGCTCCGATACGCTCTTCGGGAGTGCGTTCAAAGCCTTTGTCGTAGTAGAGCATCTCCCACCAGAAGGCATTGCCTTCGCCCCAGAAAGGGGTGGAGAAGGCGCGGCGGTAGGTGCGGTAACGAGCGCTCATGTAGAACTGGAGGAAGTGGCCGGGGATCATCTCGTGAAAGGCGGTGGCGTGAGCGAAGGGGATGTTGTTGCCTCGCATGCTCATCTCGCGCTGATCGAAGGTCATGGTGTCGGTGGGGTAGGAGACGCTGATCTCGTTGCCTCCGGTGAAGAAGGGATTCACGAGCTGACGCCTGGGGGTCATCATGATCATGGTCCAGGTTTCGTCAGCGAGGGGAGGGACGGTGACGAGATCATTCTTTTTGGCGAAGTCGCTGCCTTCGACGACGAGTTTGCGGATGAGGTCGGGTTGTTCGCCGGGGGGCACGTGCATGGTTTTCACTTTTTCGACGGCGGCGTGCCAGTCGTTGCCGTAGCCCATTTGGTTTGAGGCTTTGAGCATTTCGCGGAGAGACCAGTCGTACTCGGTCTGGGCTATGGCGATGAGTTCTTCGGGGGTGTAGGGAATCATGTTGTCGGCGAGTTCGTTGAGGAGGGCCTGGCGGCCGACGGGATCGCCGATGATGGTGGTGGTGTCGTCGGGCTTGATGCCGATGAGTTTTTCCTTGAGGAAGGCGGTGTAGTCGGTGAGTGCTTTGTCGGCGTTTTTGTAGGGAAGGGCGACCCACCAGGTGAAGGTGGGATCGTAGCCGTCGTACTGGGTGTACCAGTATTTGAGAGCGTTGCTGAGTTCATGCGTGGCTTCGACGGCGCGGTTGGCGACGACGGGATCGATTTTGGGTTTGCGCTGCGTGGTGGTCTCAGCGGAGGATTGTTCGCCGTGCTGGTGGGCGGGTGAAGGGTTGGGGTCGAGTTGTTTGCGGGTCTCGTCAAGCTGCTTGACCATGGCGGAGAGAAGGGCGGCATCGTGTTCGGCATCGGGGCGCTGCATGAGGCGCTGCTGATCGACGATGGTTTCGATGGTCGCGGCGAAGGGGAGGAGGGGTTGCATCTCCTCGGTGCGGTGTTTGGCGATGGCGAGCTGATGGAGGTCGGAGGTGATGCGGTTCTTGAGGAGGAGGTAGTCGACTTTGTCCTCCTGGGAGAAGGAGTTGAAGTCGAGGGCGGCGAGGGTGGCGAGCTCGGCTTGATAGAAGGCTTCAAAGCGCGCCACGTGCGTAGGGGAGAGGGCGACGGGGTAGGCGCGGGAGAGTGACATGCGGTCGGCAGAGAACTGCGTGATGAGGGACGGCATGATGGCGGTAGCGGGAGCTGGTTGAGGTGCAGAGGCATGGCAGAGGGCGCCGGACAGGGACAGGAGAGTCAGGAAGGAAAGCAGCTGAGCTGTTCGACGAGAGATCTGCATGGTTCTGCCTCAAATGGGGTGGAGTGGCTGCGACGGAGGGACGATGGGGAGGGTTCGGGGAGTCCCCGGCGAGCTTGGTGCTGATGAAAGAGTTATACCGCAGGAATCTGCAGTTGTATACAAAGTGGTATGTGCGTGGTTTACTGCTGACAAGCGTTGGATGGAAGTTCTCGATGCGGATGTGCGTCGGGAAGGCAGAGGGCGAGGAGGCTTAATGAAGAAGGAATATTCGCGGCGGGCGGTGATGAGGGGTGTTGGCGCGGTCTCGACTGCGGTGCTGCTGCAGCGGCGGTTCGCGTATGGAGAGATGGTTGAGGCGGCGAGCGAAAAGGGAGAGAGGGAAGGGGTTGCGAGTGCAGGCGTTGCGACGGGGCCGGTAGGGATGAATGTGACGATCACCGCGGTGACGGGGTCCATCTTGAGGATCTCGATTGCAGCGGTGGATGAGGTGCTGGACCGGTACTACGAGGACGGTAGCGTTGCGACGCGGGCGTTTGCGAAGCCGATGCTGACGCAGAGGACGGATGCTGGAGGGGAGCAGATTCCTTGGGGAGAGTACGTGGTGCGGGTTGCGACGGGGCCGCTGCGGATTGGGGTGGAACATCCGACGCAGGGAGTGGTGCAGGAGTTGAGCTTTCGGCCGGACTTGAATGAGATTGGGTTCGGGTACAACGGTGCACCGGTCTATGGGATGGGGCCGGGGGCGCATCCGATGGATCGGCGTGGGGTGAAGGACAGGATGCGAAATGGCGCGGGGGATAATCTGCGCGTGTTCGGGGCTCGTAATCCGATTCCGTGGCTGATGGGGAAGGGCTGGGGGTTGTTCTTTCATGAGCCAGGCGGGCAGTTCGATCTGACCGGGGAGAGTGGAATCTTCAGGCCGAGCGATGTGGCGCGCGGGCAGGATTTGTATTTGTGTGTCGGGGCGACTCCGGCGGAGTTGCTGCGGCAGTACGCGGAGATTACGGGTTATCCTCATCTACCGGCGAAGTGGACGCTGGGATTTCAGCAATCGCACCGGACGATCGAGAGCCGTGAACAGATTGTGGAAGAGGCACGAACGTTTCGGAAGAAGGAACTGCCGTGCGACGCGATGATCTACCTGGGGACGGGGTTTTGTCCGTCGGGATGGAACACGGGGCACGGTTCGTTCGTGTTCAATGAGGCGGTGTTTCCCGATCCTGAGGCGATGCTTCGAGCGTTTCACGAGGAGCACTTCAAGGTCGTGCTGCACGTGGTGAACCCGCCGGAAAATCTGCACGGGAGCGTGAAGGATGCGGGGGTTGCGGCAGCGGTGCCGGGGGACGCGGCGAACTATTGGCAGCAGCATGTGCCGCTGGTGAAGATTGGGGTGGATGGGTGGTGGCCGGATGAGGGCGACGTGTTGCCGGTGGCGTCGCGGCTGGTGCGCAACCGGATGTACTGGGAGGGCGGACGGATGAGCACGCCGGAGCGACGTCCGTTTGCGCTGCACCGGAATTGCTATGCAGGGATTCAGCGGTGGGGATGGCTGTGGTCGGGGGACACGTTTTCGACGTGGAAGACGCTGGAGACGCAGATCATGATGGGGATCAATGCGGGGCTGAGCGGTGTGCCGTATTGGGGGACGGACATTGGTGGGTTTGTGCCGACGAAAGAATTTACGGCGGAGTTGTATCTGCGGTGGTTTCAGTTTGGGGCCTTCTGTCCATCGTTTCGATGCCATGGGCGGACGTGGCAACTGCGCCGGCCGTGGGGATGGGATACGGGGAGCTATGGGCCGTCGGAGATGGGTGCGGAGGCGGAGCGGTTTCTTCCGACGGAGGCGGAGTTGCACAATGCAGCGGTGGAGCCGATCTGTCGCAAGTATCTGAACCTTCGCTCGCAGTTGATGCCGTATCTGTACTCGGCTGCGTGGGAGACGCATCGGACGGGGATCCCGTTGATACGGAGCCTGGGGCTGGGGTTTCCGACGGATGAGAGGGCGTGGGCTACAGCCGATGCGTATTTGTTTGGGCCGAGCCTGCTGGTTGCGCCGGTGTTCGAGCAGGGAGCGACGGAGCGCAAGGTCTACCTGCCCGAGGGAGCGTGGTATGAGTTTGGAACGGCGCGGCGTGTGGAGGGTGGTACGACGGTGAGCGTGGCCGCTGCTCTGGACTCGATACCGCTGCTGGTGCGGGGCGGGTCGATTGTGCCGATGGGGCCGGTGAAGCAGTATGTCGGGGAGCCGTCGACGGAGTTGGTGCGGTTGACGGTTTATCCGGGTGGGGATGGAAGCTTTACGCTGTATGACGATGACGGCGAGAGCTTTGCGTACGAGAAGGGAGCGTTTGCGGCGGTGGAACTGAAGTGGGATGACGCAAGCCGAACGCTGGAATACAACGTGGGGAAGGAGGGGGTTCTGGCGGCGAAGGAGTTGGAGGTTTCGTTGGTGGGGGGAGAGGTGAAACGAATTATGCCGCGACGGGCGTTGCAGCGTCTAACACTTTAGCGAGGGGCATCGAGATGGGTGGCACTTGCCTATGCGACGGCGGTGCCGTACGATCCGATGGCTCGATATTTCGCTGGTGTCGCGGCGCTGAAAGCTGCGGACCGGTATTGCGGAGATGTTCATGAGGCAGTCGTTCAGTGTCGGGATCGGGGGCGCGGCGGGGCAGGGTGTGGCAACGCCGGGTGATATTTTTGCAAAAATCTTCAGCCGTCGCGGGCTGCATTTGAATGCGTATAACGCGTATCAGTCGATCATTCGCGGCGGGCATACGTTTCTGACGATCCGCACGGGCGTGGACCGGATTGCGAATACGGATGAGCGGATCGATCTGCTGATTCCTCTAAATCAGGACACGATGGAGCGGCACCTGCGGCTGCTGACGGCGGGTGGTGCGTGCTTGTATAACGCGGACCTGATTAAGCCGGGGAGCGCTGCGGCGGGGGTTCAGATGTGCGGGATTCCGGTGTCGACGCTGGCGGATATCAGCAAGAACAAGGTGGCGCAGAATACGCTGGCGATTGGTGCCGGGCTGAGCATGATGGGGGTGGGATTCGCTGCGCTGGAGAGCGTGCTGGAAGAGCAGTTCCGGAAAAAAGCGCGGGCGGTGATTGATGAGAACGTTAGCCTGGCGCGCGCGGGGTACGACTATGCGACGCAGAACTTCAAACCGTTTGCGCGGCCGCTGCCGATGACTGAGGCTCGCTATGCGGTGCTGAGTGGGAATGGCGCGATGGCGATGGGAGGAGCTGCGGCAGGGGTGAAGTTTTATGCGGCTTACCCGATGAGTCCGGCGACGGGAGTGCTGCACTGGATGGCGGAGCACGCGCGGACGGCAGAGATTATGGTGCGGCAGGTGGAGGACGAGATTGGGGTGATCAATATGGCGATCGGCGCGGCGCATGCTGGGGTTCGCTCCATGTGCGCGACGTCGGGTGGCGGATTTGCGCTGATGAGCGAGGGGCTGGGGCTGTCGGCGCAGGCAGAGATTCCGGTGGTGGTGATTGATTGCCAGCGGGCGGGGCCGTCGACGGGGGTTCCGACGAAGACGGAGCAGGGTGATTTGTGGCAGATGCTGGGCGCGGCGTTTGGGGATTATCCGCGGGTGATTGCTGCGCCGCTGGATATTGCAGATTGCTTTAAGTTGATGCCGGAGATGTTTAATCTTACGGACAAGTTTCAGTGTCCGGGAATTGTGCTTTGCGATTTGTTGCTGGCGGAGGGGCGGTTGAGTGTCGATCCGAAGGAGATTGATTTCAATCCGGTGATCGATCGCGGGGAGATGATTACGGCGAATGGGGCGGGGGAGCATGAGCCCTATAAGCGGTACAAGATTACGG